>JBNMPD010000080.1:0-12814 GCA_051276225.1 Flavobacteriales bacterium | reverse complement strand
GTATCTTCAATCAAGGTAAACGGTGTATTTTTAATCAAAGTAAACCGTGTTTCCTCTAATTGAAACTTAACAATATTCGGAACGATACGTTGCAGTGTATTGGTGATGTTATAACCAGAGTATCGTCTGGTAGTGTTCAATCACAGTAAGGTTCATGCTTGTGAGGGGGATTTTCTTTTAGCTGTAGGTTATTAATGTCGTAATAATATATCCTAAGCATTGACATTATCGTCCAAATTGAAGTCAATTTTTAAGTCCTTTATTAGGTTAGTGAAAATTGATTTTGGGTGAATATTATAGTAATGGGCAAGACAATAAAAAATATAAGAAGAAGCCGCCCTTAGCAACAAAAGACAACTAAAAAAAAATTTAGAAAATTAAGCGAAGCTGTCTACATAGATTTATTGTAAATCTGCGATAACTTTATTGCGGCCATACTTTTTACCTAAATACAAATTCTTATCTGCTCGGTTGATACAATCATCTAATTTTTCAGCCAAAGAAATTTGACTCACTCCAACTGAGACAGACACCTGAATATCTAGTCCTTCAAATTTGACTATATTTTGTTGGATAGCCAGTCTAATCTTTTCAGCAATTTGTTGACCTTGTTCAATTTTGGTTTCAACAATCATTAATATAAATTCTTCCCCGCCCCATCGAGCCAACAAATCTTGTTGCCTAATTTGGCCCTTCATCAATTGCCCCATTTGAATCAATACTTTATCACCGCAGGCATGACCATTTACATCATTGACCTGCTTAAAATAATCAATATCTATTAGCAAGATACAAAAGGGTTCGCCGCCACGTTCAAATCTAGACGACTCTTGTAATGCATTGGTTCTAAAGTCTCGGCGATTTCTGAGGCTTGTCAAATCATCAATAGTAGACAGTCTTAACAGTTTCTTATTCATCGTCTCTAATTCCGTGGTTCTTTCTTCAACCTGGATGGATAATAAATGTGATTGCTGCTTCAAAGCATAAACGCGCCTTCGATAGAAACCCATTAACATTGCTAATACGCTTGTTATCCATAAAATTTTAGCCCAAGTGGTAAGCCACCAAGGTGGAACGACAGTTATCATTATTTGACCAATTTGGTCACTCCAAACACCGTCTTTATTGGTACCTTTAACTAATAGTTTATAGCTGCCAGCATCTAGGTTGGTATAAGTGGCAACTCTTTTTCTGGATTGTGCTGTGTTCCATGTTGTATCAAATCCTTCCAACTTGAACGCATACTGATTTCTTTCGGGTGCAGAAAAATCAAGGGCACTAAATTCGATACTGAACACATTGTCCTCTGGCTGAAGTATCACCTCTTTTGCCTGATATATGGGTGATTTAAGGGGGAAGGTTTCGCCATCGGCATAGCGGATTGAAATAGGTTTATCCAAAACTAAAAGTTGAGTAAAAACAATCGGTGGGCTCCAATCAGATTGGATGACATTATCTGGCTGAAAATAAGTGATTCCAATCGGGCTACCAAAAAGAATTTCGCCGTCAACATTGGTTAAGCTATTGTTGATGTAATAACCTTCACTTTTTGCACCATTTTTGCCACCAAAGTATTCAGGGTTGCCTAAATTTGAATCTAGTCTGGCTACCCCTTCGGTAGTGCTAGCCCAAATGTTCCCATGTGTATCTTGTTCTATACCACCTACTGATAATGTTGCTAAATGAGACTCGGGAGCAACCTGTTGAAATGTAAAATCTTGCAGTTGCTCATCAAAACGTAACTTTATAATTCCTTCGCCTTGCGCACCAATCCAATAATGTTCTTGTTGTGACTTTGAAATCCAAGTAAGAACCCGGGGACTTCGATGCTGAGCTTTTCTATTAGGCGAATAGAAATCTAAACGTTCACCTGTATGTTGGTTGACTCTTATTAGTCCTTCCATGGTGGCGGCCCAAACGAAGCCATCAGTATCCACTAAAATCTTAGTGATGCTGCCCATTTTCCATTGGTTTTTAACTTCGTGAGTTGTGCCGTCTAGATAGATCAAACCATTATTAAAGTCACCGATCCACACGTCTCCCTTGTTGTTGATAGACAAAGTATAAATCATAGAACCACGAATATGTGTCAGGTATTTAATATGTTTTTGGTCGTCAGTGAGATAAGCCAAACCAGAGCGAGTACCCACCCATATTTTATTAGTGCTACTAGCATATGCGATTGAAATAATGCCATTTTCCTCTAGAAAAGTCGGACCGTTTGGTTCATTTTCGAAAGTCCACGGACCGCTTGTCTCACCCTCGCTATCTCGCTTCCATAATCCTTCAGGTGTGCCAAACCAAATATTACCATTTGAATCATTCGCTATTCCCCTCGTTGTTTTACTACCCCCTGTATTAAGTGTCTGAAACTGCAGGCTGTTAGGGTCAAACTTTGAGAATCCGGAAGTCCAAGTTCCTTGCCAAATTAAGCCCGAACGACTTTCATAGGTTCTAGTCATATGGCTTGCACTGAGAACACTAGACTTGTTGGTGTTGTGTTTAAGATTGGTAGTGATGGAATTTTTTTCGGGTCGCGTAATGGTTAATCCGTCAAGTGTACTAATCCAAACATCGCCATTATGAAGCTGTTTAATAGATGATATCGATCGTCTTGAAAGATCTAACGATAATGTTGTTAACTGCCTGATATTGAGTTGTGGATCAACAGTATCGTCTTTTACGTAAATACCCTTTCCATTTGACGAGAACCAGATTTTATTTTGATTAATAAGTTCGATGTCAGTTACTTCAACATTTTTTAAATCTGCAACTGTGTATAAAGGTTCGTCCTCTTTAAATCCGTACAAACCCTGACTTGTAGCCAGCCAAATGACACCGTTTATATCCTGTTCTATGTCTTGAACACGGAAACTAACGTTACTACCCAATTTAATATGAACAAAAGAATTAGTCGTTTCTTGGAATTTAAACAAGCCTAAATTTGTGCCAGCCCACAATTGTCCGGTTCTATCGTAAACAACGGTTGCAACAAAATGGTGCTGTTTCCCTTCAGAATCGATTAACGGATAATGTATGAAACGATCAAGTTTATGTTCATAGCGACTTAAGCCATGCGAACTGGCCGTCCAAACATCGCCACTATCCCTATCAACAGCCAACTTATACACAAAATCGCCAGTCGGGCCTGAACCATCAAAATTTTTATCTTTTTTATATTGAACAAAATTGTAGCCATCAAACCGATTGACTCCATTTTGAGTAGAAAACCACATAAATCCAACATTGTCTTCAACAATATCGGATACCGTAATTTGAGATAGGCCGTCTTCAACTGATATATGTGTGAATTGTGTTGGCACTAAAGGTGTCGCCAACGTGATTGTTGCAATAAACAAGCAAAAAAATGCAGCAATGAGTAAACAGAATTTTGGACTTGGTTTACAACTAGCTATTCTTGCAATAATAATATTACTCCCTTACCAAGTCGGTCATCTGCATTCAAAATAAGTAACTTTAAATGAGGCGCTTATGTTACAAAATCCAGTGAACAAATAATAAACATCTTTTAGAGTTTTGTTAATGTTTTTTTAAATGTTACTGGAATAATACTTAAATAATAATGCTGTGAAACTAATCATATAAGATGTGTATGTCTATGAATTAACTGACGAACAATTAGATAAACATAATATATGTCATGCAGGTTTTAGCCATCAACGAGCTAAATCATGGCGGTGTATTCCATCATAAAACGTAATACTCACAAAAATAAAGCAGCTGATTTCGCAAATATTTTACTTCAAGCAGAGCATGTCTAACTAAAGTTAGAACACTAGGATATTCATCTTTAATTCGCTTGTTTTGTTTCCTCTACCACTCAGTATTCTGTTTTAATATTTTAGTGACAGACTTAGCAATCTCCCATCGAGGCGTGTTACTTGAGTTGGTTAGTAATATCATTGCATTTCCATTTTCTGGGTAAGCAATGATTAATGATTTATAACCTCTAATACTACCTGGGTGTCTAGCAACATTAGTACCTTCGCTTTTGTATACTTGCCAACCTAAACCCATATATATTTCTCCCCATGTCGTTTTAATTTGAGGTGCCAACATATTTTTGTAAGTTTGTTGTTTTAGAATAGAGATATCATTAGCGAGTGTTAGTTTTAGCCACAGGCTTAAATCATATACATTGCTAACTAACCCTTCACTTGGATTAAATGATAAGTCATAGGCACGCTGCTCACCTTTATCAATTAGCTTCCCTTTGAAAGTTGGTGGGGCTTCAGCAATATTTTCATTTATGCCATTGAAGTATTGACTACTTTGCATGCCTGCTGGCATCAAAATATTTTCATGAATATATTTTTCATATCTGACGCCAGAAATAGCGCTAATAACACTTCCTAAAACGTTAAAGCCTGTATCACTATACTCAAATGATTTATTTTCTAAATCATTGACTGTGGCATTTTTTACTATCTTTAGGTATGACTGTTCAGATCTTTGATTATCAGATGTTACTGGTCTCACAGAGTCACTTAGTCCAGAAGAATGAGTCAGTAACTGTTTAATTGTAATGTGAGTATTTTCAAATATTGATAAATATTGACTTACATTATCATTCAATCCTAACTTCTTTTCTTCAACCAGTTGCATAATGGCTTGAGCAGTAAAAAGCTTAGAGATGGAAGCAATTCGAAATAATGACCCTTTAGTTGTGGGTTTTAATTTTATTTCATCAAGGTATCCAAAACCATTAATATAAGTTATTTCGCCTTTGCTTATTATGGCGACTGCCATAGCTGGGATATCGTTGAGTAGCCGAATTTTCTCCAAAGTATCAGTCAGCTCATCATGATTATTTAGTTGATTAGAAGATGCCTTAGAAGAAAGGGTTAAGAGCATGATTATAATTATTTTATACATCAGATTGCCTTGTGTGTTTTAGCCATATGAATTTATGGAAAACCCCATGTTTCTAAGACGTTTATTTGTAACATATCACGTAAGTTTATGTATATATTAGTATTTTATATTTTAACTTTTTCGATTTTATGGAAGTGTGGATGCGGTTAAGATCATACTGCTATCCAACAGATGATCGAAAATTGTTTGGATTGCCGGTTTTATTCACAGTGCTTGATGTTTTTAAGTTCTTCGTTCCGTTCTAGCCCTCTAACTCAAAACGTCATTCTAAAAACCGTCCCGCCTGCTTCTTTTACTTCATATTTAATAGCACCGCCATGGGCCAACATGATTTGTCTTGTGAGGGCTAAACCTACACCCGAGCCTTGTTGTTTAGTCGTGTAAAAAGGCACAAAGATTTTGTTGCCAATCTCATCAGGGATACCTTTGCCGTTGTCGCTTACTTCGATGACCACGTGACCTCTTTTGTTTAAGAATGCGTTTAAGCTGACTTTAGGGGATATACAACTTTCAACGGCATGTTCGGCGTTTTGTAATAGATTGAGGAAGACTTGTTCTAACATATCTTTATCTACTGTGATTTCGAGTTCAGATGGTTCTATGTTGACTTGTACTTCTATGCCTTTTTTATCCCATAGTTGTGTGGCTAACGAGCAACTTTGTTGAAACAAAGTGGCGACGTTAATTTTATTTTTGTTGGGAGTAGGTAGCCGTGTTAATTGTCGATAGCTGCTAACAAATTGGATCAAACCATCACTGCGTCTGGCGACGGTTTCAACTGCTTCTGATATGTCTTGTAGGTCTTCGCTAAGCTCTGGGTAAGCGTCTGCTTTTTGTTTGCAGTCTTCAACTAAGTCAACTGTGGTTTTGGCTAAAGAGGCGACTGGGGTGATGCTATTCATGATTTCATGGGTTAGCACTTTGACTAGATCTTGCCACGCGTGCAGTTGTGCAATATCCAACTCGCTTTGTATGTCTTGCATGCTTACCAGTGTTTCTTGTTTTTGGGGCAAAAGTATTTGTGTGGCTGAGATACTTAACTGATGCTCCATGCCGTCAATAGTAAAATTGACTAGACGCCTTTCACCCGGTTTGACAGTTGATAGGTGTTTAGCAAACGCTTCACCGAAAGGTTTTAAGTCACTGAGAGTAGTCACATGATTGGCACCAAATAACTTGCGGGCTGCATTATTCCAAAGTGTCAGTAAGCCATCACTACTGATGCTTATTAGTGGAACCGGGACATGCTCAACAATAGCTTTGAAGTGTCGCTGTTGCTCTTCCTGAGCTGAACTTACCGTTTGAAATCGTTCAAGTATGTCAGTAAAAGCGTTACCCAGCTCACCAAATCCTGAACCTAATGACGACAGGTCAAAACGTTGTGAATAATCGGCGTAACGTGCAGCGTCTAAAAAACGTACTAATTCTGAGTTGGTTTTAGACACAAAACGTACCAGAGATAGGCATTGAAATACCAGTAGTATAAGGGCAATTAAGGTAGTTGCATGATAACCCTGTGCGCTAATCAGTAAGCTCAGCACGAGCAGATTGGCCATCACAAAGATGGTGCGAATGGCGATTAATAGTGAGAATTTTTTAAAGCCCATGTTTTTCCATCCTACGGTATAGCGCTGCGCGAGTGATACCTATGGCTTTGGCGGTATGACTAATGTTGTAACGATATTGTTTTAAAGCCGTATCAATGGTTGATTTTTCGACTTTGTCGAGATTAAGCTCGGCTGTTTCTGCTGATAATTGAGTGATGCTTGGTTCACTTATGATTTTGGGTTTAGTGACATGACTTAGCTGAAAGTCGTCGGCGGATAATTGCTCTGACTCAGACAGAATGATGGCTCTTTCAATAGCATGACGTAAAGCACGCACATTACCGGGCCACGGATAATGTTTGATAATGTTCAGTGCATCAGCGGCGATGGTTTTTTCTGATTTTTTATATTTTCTAGAGTAGAAAGCGATGTAGTGGTTTGCGATAGGCTCAATATCGTCCACTCTGTCGCGTAATGGCGGTAAGGTTATTTCCACTGTGTTCAAACGAAACAGCAAGTCTTGACGAAATCGAGACTCATCGTTTAAATCTTGTTTAGAAATATTGGTAGCGGCAATAACTCTGACATCAAAAGCAATGGCTTTGTTAGTACCTAGAGGCGTGGCTTTTCGTTGTTCCAAAATAGTCAGTAATTTTGCTTGCAGGTGTAAAGGCAAATTACCTATTTCGTCTAAAAATAATGTGCCCCCGTTAGCGGCTTGTAAACGTCCAACGCGGTGCTCATTTGCACCTGTGAATGCGCCTTTCTTATGACCAAATAATTCACTTTCGAATAAAGTTTCTGACATAGCGCCTAAATCAACTGACATAAATACTTGATTTGCGCGCAAGCTTTGTCGGTGCAACTCTCTGGCAACCAATTCTTTTCCGGTACCGTTTTCTCCTAAAACTAATACGTTAGCATCAGTAGGCGCGGTTCTCTCTATTAACGAGTGAACTTGTTGCATCACAGAAGACTGAGCCAACATGGGTTGTTGTTGAGTGTTATTGGTATTTTGAGCAAGTAGTTGATTGGTATAACGTAATTCAGTGGCTTCATTGCGTGTTTTTCCCAATAACACTGCTGCGGTTAAGGTGGCGACCAGTTTTTCGTTTTGCCAAGGTTTGGCGATAAAATCGGTAGCACCTAACTTCATAGCTTCCACGGCGACATCAATACCACCGTGTGCGGTGATAAGTACGACAACACTTTGGGGATCTATTTTCTGTATTTTCTTAAGCCAATGGTAGCCTTGTGCACCAGAGCTATCACCAGGGCTGAAGTTCATATCAAGCATGACGGCGTCAAAGCGATTATCTGCCATGAGTTTTGGAATGTTTTCGGGTGAGTTGCAAATCATCACCTGACTAAAATGTCTTTTTAGCAATAATTTACCTGCTGTCAATATGTCTTGATCATCATCAACAATCAGTATTTTTCCTTCCATCACCATAGTGTTATCTCTGTGGGCTACATATTCTGAGTATTGTAATTGCTAAGAATCTTGAGAATGTTCATTATCGTACACCTACTGTTCGAATTCGTACACTTCGTAAGTGTAAATAACTGTTTGCTTAAAATAAAGTCAATATAAACATGGGGATAAGTTTTGGAACGAAACTTGATAGACACTTAATACAAGACCATTAATTTAAACCTACTAGTACTCACCGCCATCACTTAGGACGTCACTTTGAAACAAATAAAATCTGAACAAATTGATTTAATTGTAGATCCCACCGAATTGAAAAGTGTGAACGGACCCCAGCGAGTATCGACTCCTAGTGGCGCATCTCCTGGCGCCGGTATGGATCGCAAAATTTCGCCACAGCGCAACCCACTTAAACGTACAATTTTATTGCTCATCGGTTTTAGTGTAGTGGCATTGCTGGTGTACTGGCTACTCAATGTGCCCAGCGGTAAAGCGTTGAGTGTGGCAACTGACCGTATTGCTATATCCACTGTGCAGTCTGGCATCTTTGAAGACTTTATACCTATTCGAGGACGAGTTACACCCGCCAAAACTGTTTATTTGGATGCGGTTGAAGGTGGAAGAGTAGAACGTATATTGGTGGAAGATGGCGCCAGCCTTAAAGCCGGTGACTTGATTGTTGAATTATCGAATGCGTCTTTGCAATTGAGTGTATTAGGCAATGAAGCAAGAGTGGCAGAGCAACTTAATAATATGCGTTCAATTGAACTTAGTCTTGAACAAAACCGCCTTGAACACAAACGTAATCTGGTCGATATCAGATACCAGATAAAACTGCTAACCAGACAAGTTTCCCGCGAACAAGAATTAGTTAAAACTGGCGCGGTGAGTCAGTCTGCTTTTGATGATACTTATGACACCCTTGATTGGTATAAAAGTCGATTAGCCTTGACCCTAGAAAGTCAGCAATCTGATGCGCGTATGCAAGGAGAACAGTTAGTATTTTTAAAAGACACCACTAAAAGACTTGAAAGTAACTTGGCAATCTCAAGGCAAAACCTAGACAACATGAACGTTAAGGCACCTGTCGACGGAAAATTGTCTGGGTTCAATATCGAGGTGGGGCAAAGTATTGGACGTGGTGAGCGCCTTGGACAAATTGACACACCTGATGATTTCAAAGTTACCGCTTTTATCGATGAATTTTACTTAGGCAGGGTCGATATTGGTCAACAGGCAACCTATGACAATTACGCTATGGCTGTCTCGAAAGTTTACCCCCAAGTACAAAATGGTCAATTCGAAGTCGATTTTACATTCACTCAAGCACAACCATCAGATATCCGCCGCGGGCAGACTATACAAACCAAACTCACCCTTGGTGATGCTAGCGAAGCATTGTTGATCCCTAATGGCGCATTCTATCAAGACACCGCTGGCAACTGGATTTTTGTTGTGACTCAAGATGGCAATCAAGCCGTTAGGCGCACCGTGAGATTGGGCAGGCGCAACAGCCGCTTTATTGAAGTGATAGAAGGCTTAGATGTGGGCGAAAAAGTTGTGACCAGCCCCTATACAAGTTATCAGGATATGGCGGTACTAAAGCTTAAGTAAGCTTTAAATTGATCTTAACTAAGCTTTAGCAAAGCCTCAAGCAAGCCATTATTAAAACATAATCATTTTATAAATTTAAGGAAAATAAAATGTTAAAATTACACAATTTATGCAGGATGTATCGTACTGAAGAAGTAGAAACGGTTGCGTTAAATAACGTGAACATTGAAATACAAAAAGGCGAGTTTGTAGCCATTATGGGGCCCTCTGGTTGCGGTAAATCTACTTTACTGAATTTAATAGGCATGTTGGACTCTCCAAGCGGCGGTCAGTATATTTTTAATGACGAAGACATCTCCGGTTATACAGAAAAACAACTCTCAGTCATTCGCAAACATCATGTTGGTTTCATCTTTCAGAACTTCAATTTGATAGAAGAATTAACCGTTTTTGAAAATATTGAATTGGCGTTGCTTTACCACAATATGCCAACTGCCGAGCGCAAAGAAAAAGTGTTGGTTGTGATGGATATGGTGGGTGTTGCACATAGAGCCAAACATATGCCAAGTCAGTTATCTGGAGGTCAGCAGCAACGTGTTGCCGTAGCCAGAGCAGTGGTGGGTAATCAAGGTCTCATTTTGGCAGATGAGCCTACAGGTAATCTTGATAGTGCTCACGGCCAAGAAGTCATGGAAATGCTGCATTCTCTCAATCAGCAAGGTTCAACCATTGTGATGGTGACACACAACCCAGCAGATGCAGACTACGCGAATAGAACGATTAATCTGTTTGATGGTGCAGTGGTAGCCGAAAGTGTGCGTGCAGCTTAGCTCTTATATTAGCTTAGGCCTGACATTAATAAGGAAAAATAGATTATGTTTAGAAATTACTTAATAACAGCTTGGCGCAACATCATCAAAAATGGCGTGTTTTCGGTTATCAATATAGCAGGTTTAGCCCTAGGGTTAATGAGCTGCATTTTGATTATGCTGTTCGTACAAGAAGAATCTGGCTTTGATAAATGGCTAACCGATAGTGATCGCATCGTACGTATGCACTCTGCTTATTATAACCCTAGCAACCCTCCATTTTTAACCGTCAGATCGGCTGGAAACATGATGGAAGCGGTGCGTGATTTTGCCACCAATGAAGTCGAAGACGGGGTTCGTTTGATCCGCTTTGATGCATCAGTACGCAAAGAAGAAGATGCACTGGCACAAACTGTGACGTTTGTTGATGGCACTTTCTTTAATATTTTTGATTTACCGTTTATACATGGTTCTAAAAATAGTTCGTTTAGCAAACCTTACGACTTGATCATCACAGAAGACATGGCCAACCGTTATTTTGGTAAATCAGATGTGGTGGGCGAGGTGATGACAGTCTGCTGTTTAGACGCAGAGCCCATCTTAGTACCCGTAACGGGGGTGATTAAGAACCTACCCGAAGCGACGCATTTGGACTTAGATATGTTGGTTTATGTTGACCCCACTTTTATAGAAAACAACCGTGGCTTAAACACTTGGACCAGTGTAAATGTGTATACCTACTTTAAAATGCGCTCTGGTATTAGTCTCGAACAGTTTCAACAGCGACTCACATATTGGGTCGACAACGAAAGCCCTTTTGTGAAGATGTTTGAAAAAAATGTTGGGGAACTCGCTACGGATGAAAAAGTCAGCGACACCATCCGGCACAAGTTGATGTACTTGGAAGACTTGCATCTTAGAGCACGAGAAGATGCCGGAAATATGGGGGATTTAACCCCAATGGGAGACAGAACACTGATCATCACCTTCAGCATTGTTGCGACGTTAATTTTGTTGATCGCTTGTATTAATTTTATGAATTTGTCCACAGCTCGTGTCAGTCATCGGGCCAGAGAAGTCGCCATGCGAAAAGTACTAGGGGCGAGCCGTGGGCAAGTGGCCGTGCAATTTTTGTCTGAGGCTATTGCCTTGGTGTTGATCTCATTGGTTTTAGCTTTGGCATTGGTCGAGATATTATTACCCTTATACAACCAAGCTTTAGGCAGACAATTAGAGTTGAATTTGTTTAATGATCCACAACTTGTTTTTGCTTTGTTGGGTTTGGGATTATTGATTGGTGTAGGTGCGGGTTCTTATCCCGCAATATTTCTATCAGGCTTTCAGCCAGGACATTTGTTACGTTCCAGTAAAGGAGCTGAATCTAAAACGTCTTCAAGTTTAAGATTGACCTTAGTAGTTGTGCAATTTGCCACTTCTATCACCTTGGTTGTGTGTACAGCCGTGATTTATGCACAAACTTTATATGCACAATCGGTGGATGTGGGTTATGTCAGTGCTGACAAGTTAGTGCTTAATGCCAGAAGCGCCGGAGATAATAGGCAAAGACTCAGACATGAACTACTCAAACTACCTGAGATTTCCTCTGTTGTTTACTCTTCAGAGTCGCCTTCCCAAGACAATGAAAATAACAATCATTTTGCCTTGCTGGATGGTGAACATGTAGTAGGTGAAATCCCAAAAGTATTGCTCAACTACCATGATATGGGATACGGATTTTTTGAGGCTTATGATGTTAAACCGCTTGCTGGACGACTATTCAGTGAGGACTTTGGTAGCGATGAAATTAAACATGATACCAATGAGCTAAATACGAAAGACCCGCAAAATGCACAATTGACTGCATCTGTGATCCTAAACGAGTCGGCATTGCATAAATTTGGCTTTACATCACCCGAGCAAGCAATAGGAAAAACCCTAGAGTCAGGCAACTATAAAGGCCAGGCCCTAACGATCATTGGCATAGTGCCAAATATTCATTTTCGCTCAATCAAATTTGGCGTTAGGCCAACGGCATACACTATGAATACTAATCGTCTGAGTGTAGCCAGTTTAACGTTTAGCACCAATAACGTTTCTGAGCTGGTGGAAAAAGTAGAGTCAATCTGGAAACAAACTATTCCCATGCAACCCATCAACTTACAATTTTTAGATGAGATGATGAAAGCCCAGTACGCAGAAGAGTCAATACAAACAAAAATGTTTTCGGTTTTTTCGTTATTAGCTATAGGCATTGCATGTTTGGGGTTATATGGGCTGGCGTCTTTTACCACTGAGCGCAGAACCAGAGAAATTGGTATTCGAAAAGTCATGGGGGCCAGTGTTAAAGATATTGTTGCACTATTGATTTGGCAATTTTCAAAGCCAGTTATTATAGCTAACTTGATTGCTTGGCCGGTCTCGATATACGCCATGTTGATCTGGCTTGAAACATTTTCTTATCGGATAAATACATTGTGGTTAGGGCCAATATGTTTAGTGGTAGGAGGCAGTTTACTATTAGTTGCATGGGCAACTGTAGGTGGAAACGCGGCGAAGGTGGCTAGAGCCAATCCTAT
>JBNMPD010000079.1:0-12992 GCA_051276225.1 Flavobacteriales bacterium | reverse complement strand
GTTACCGTTTCTCGAACCAAGTTGTTCGATACTTTCAAGTACATCCATACCCTGAATAACTTGACCAAATATGGTGTGTTTGCCATCTAACCAAGGTGTGGCAGTGAAGGTCAGAAAAAACTGGCTGCCGTCTGTATTGGGGCCTGAATTAGCCATGCTTAATAACCCGCCTTGAGTATGTTTAAGGTCATCACTAAACTCACCTGCGTATTTATAACCCGGATTACCCCTGCCTGTGCCAGTTGGGTCACCACCTTGAGCCATAAAACCGGGGATAATGCGATGGAATATGGTGTTGTCGTAAAACCCTAAAGTTGTTAAGTAAATGGTGCTGGATACATGCATGGGAGCAACATCTGGCAACAGTTCGATAACCATGTCGCCCTTACTGGTATTTAACTGCCACAGGTAAGTTTTGTCTTGGCTAAATTCCAACACAGGCGGCACTGAGAGATTATTTCTCCAGTCTTGTTGGGTTTTATTAATGTTTTGTTCTTTTATAAATTGATTAACTTGGTTGGTAGACTTGTCTGTGAATAAATCACAGCCGGAAATAGTAAGAGTCATGATAAACGCCACACATAGTTGTGCAGCACGGTAGAGGTGTTGGTACATAAATTGGCTATCTTGTTAGTCTTTTTAGACCACTAGCTTAAACACTTTAGATTTACGTTGGAAGTTGTAAAGTTGTTTTTTCTTGGTCGGCAAGTCATCTAAGCTGACTTCAACAAAACCTTGTTCCTGAAACCAATGAGCCGTCACGGTAGTGAGTACAAAAATAGACTGTAAGCCTTGTTCACGCGCTTGTATTTTAATCGAATCTAATAGCCGTTCGCCACGATTGCCGCCGCGATAATCGTTATGGGTGGCTACACAAGCGAGTTCACCCATTTTATCTTCGATATAAGGATAAAGTGCAGCGCATGCTATTGTCATACCGTCACGTTCAATCAAGGCAAACTGTTCGATTTCTTGCTCTAGATGCTCCCTAGAACGTTTGACTAAAATGCCCTTTTCTTCTAATGGTTTAATCAATTTAAGAATACCACCCACATCTTCAATGTTGGCTTGGCGCAATTGTTCGTATGATGTTTGGGATATAAGAGAGCCTGCACCATCGCGGGTAAATAGTTCTTGAAGGAGAGCACCATCTTGACGGTAACTGACAATATGACAACGACTAATACCCGCCTCTAAACTAGACACTATGGCTTGTAGTGATTGTTTTTCACCGGCATAAAATGGCTCATCCAACATGGCGTAGAGCGCGTCTAATTCTAAACTTCTTAGTAGTCGACCTTTTTTGCAAATAATACCGTCTTGGTGGTTAAACAATATAAGTTTGTCTGCTTTGAGTGCAATTGCCGCATTAGTCGCCACGTCTTCATGGGACAAATTAAATACTTCGCCTGTTGACGAATATCCCATAGGGGATAACAACACAATGGAACCGTCATTGAGATGATCGTTAATGCCATCTACATCAATCCGGCGAACTACACCGGTATTTTCAAAGTCGATGCCGTCGCGCACACCTATAGGCATAGCGACCACTAAATTGCCTGAACACACTCTGATATGTGAGCCATGCATGGGCGAATTAGCTAGCCCCATAGTTAATAGCGCTTCTACCTGAGCGCGTAACGAACCTGCTGCGTCTTTTACACATTCAAGGGTCTGTTTATCAGTAATACGGATGTCTTGATGAAAGCGTGGTGGCAAACTACGAAATGCAACACGTTCGTCTATCTGTGGTCTTGCACCATGCACTAAAACTAAACGCACACCTAAGCTGTTTAACAAGGCAATATCATGAATGATGTTAGCAAAGTTGGCTTCTTCGATGGCTTCGCCACCAAACATCAATACAAAAGTTTTACCTCTATGCGCATTGATGTAAGGCGCCGAATTGCGAATAATTTTAACGCTGTCAATGTGTGAAACAACCACCAATCAATCCTTATTTATTTTTCGCTAATTCAGCGTCTAGGGCCTTAGTGACAGGTTTAATACCGGTACCACCTATGATACTGCGTTTATCGACTAAATATTCCAGTTGCAATATTGTGTATACATCGTTTTCTATTAACTCTGAAAATTGCTGCAATTCAGCAATGCTTAACTCTTCAATCGCTTTTTTCTTCTCTAGCGCGGCCAGTACCACTTGACCTGAAATGTCATGAGCGGTTCTAAAGGGTATACCTTTAGCAACAAGATAATCGGCTAATTCAGTAGCATTGGCATAGCCTTCACGAGCAGCCTTAGCACAACGTTCTGAGTCTAACTTAATACTGTCAATCACTTCGCACGCAATACACAAACAAATATGCCACTGCGTCACCGCATCAAGCAGACCTTCTTTGTCTTCTTGCATATCTTTATTGTATGCAAGTGGCAACCCCTTCATCGTCACCAACATGCCTTGCAAACTGCCAAATACACGGCCACATTTCCCACGCATCAGTTCTAATGCATCGGGATTTTTCTTTTGTGGCATCAATGATGAGCCAGAGGTGACTGCATCACCTAAGGTAATAAATCCGGCTTCACCAGAGTTGAAGAAAATTAAGTCTTCGGCCATGCGTGACATGTGCATCATGCTGGTGCTGGCAGTAAATAATAGCTCCAATACAAAATCACGATCCGACACCGCATCTAAGCTATTTAGACAGGGGCCATCAAAGCCTAATTCACTGGCAATTTCATAACGATCAATGGGGTAGGTGGTACCTGCTAAAGCACCACAACCTAGAGGTGACTGGTTTAAGCGCACTCTTAAGTCACGTAAACGGCTAATGTCACGTTTAAACATCTCCACATAAGCCAAACACCAGTGTGGGTAACGCACGGGTTGCGCCCGTTGTAAATGGGTATAACCGGGCAAAATAACAGTTTTGTTGTGACTTGCGGTACCCACTAAAGAAGCCTTGACGTTTTCTAAGTCGATAATTAATAGGTCTACGTGTTCACGTGTCCACAATCTAAAGTCGGTGGCCACTTGATCATTTCGGCTGCGACCAGTATGAAGCTTACGGGCTATATCACCCAACTGTTCAATTAGTGTGGCTTCAACAAAGCTATGAATGTCTTCTTCATCGCTTGTATCAAAATCCAAGGTGCCGGCTTCAGCTTTCACTAACAAAGCTTGCAGCACTTGTTCAAGCTGCTGCTGCTCGTCTTGGGTCAATACACCCGCCTTATAAATGGCTTTCGACCAAGCTATGGAGCCCCGAATATCTTGGCTTGCCAACGCACGGTCGAAGGGTAAAGAATCATTTACCCGTTTGAACATGGCACTGCTGCCATCTTGGAAACGTCCGCCCCATAAACTCATTATTTTAGACCTGTATTTTTAAAGGCCATACCTTTTTTGTTCATCGCTTCAATACGGCTAGATAAACTGTACAAACGGATGAAACCTTCGGCGTGGCTTTGGTCGTAAACATCATCTGCACCAAATGTGGCAAAGTCTTCAGAATATAAACTGTTTGGTGATTTTCTTTGAGTAACGGTAGCTTGGCCTTTATACAATTTAATCACTATTTCGCCTGTGACTTTTTGTGCAAAGCTTGCAGCGCCCGCTAAAAGCGAATCGTTTAAGGCTGTGAACCAACGGCCATCATACATAACATGTGAATACTCAAGGCCGATTTGCTCACGGTATTTAAGTGATGCTTTGTCTAATACCAAACACTCTAGGGCTTTATAAGCTTTCATCATGACCGTGCCGCCAGGCGTTTCGTAACACCCACGAGACTTCATGCCCACTAAACGGTTTTCAACGATGTCGATACGGCCAACACCATGGGCTGCGGCAATGTCGTTTAACTTCATCAGTACGCCATAAGGTGTTAACACTTCGCCATTAACCTTCGTTAATTTTCCTTCTTCGAAGCTAAGTTGAATACGCTCTGGCTTATCTGGCGCGTCTTCTGGATCTACTGTTAATGTCCAGATCCCTTTAGTGGGTTCACACCATGGATCTTCTAACTCTCCCCCTTCGTGAGATATATGCCAAGCGTTGGCGTCACGACTATAAATCTTAGTCAAAGAAGCAGAACATTCAATGTTACGTTCGGCTAGGTAATCAAGTAAATCTTCTCGAGATACCATGTCCCATTCACGCCAAGGGGCTATCACTGCTAATTCTGGAGCAAGAGCAGCAAAGGTGCCTTCAAAACGTACTTGGTCGTTACCTTTACCAGTGCAACCATGACACAGCGCATCTGCACCGACTTTAAGAGCAATGTCTACTTGCGCTTTAGCAATGATAGGGCGAGCCATAGACGTACCTAGTAAGTACTCACCTTCGTATACTGCGCCAGTAGTAATGGTTGGGTAAATATAGTCAGCAACAAACTCTTCTTTTAAGTCAACGATGTAACATTCGCTGGCGCCAGTGGCGAGCGCTTTTTCACGGAGTCCAATTAACTCTTCGTCGCCTTGACCTACATCCGCTGCAAAAGCGATAACTTCACAGTTGTAGGTTTCGATTAACCAAGGAATGATAGCTGATGTATCTAATCCACCTGAATATGCCAACACTACTTTTTTAAATTCTTTGTTTGCTTTAATGGCCATGATATTTCCTGTTTAAAAGCAGCTGCGAACTTCGAGCTAATTGCCACGAGCTAACACATTGCTGCATTCATTTAGTTGTTCTCAATAAAGCGCTAATAGTTAACGCATTACTCAATCTATATTTCTATACTACTGCTCGTATCGCGCAACAATCGACTCTTATCGCACGGCTAAAAACACGTAGTCGCTTTCCTAATTTTTTGGTTTGAAACCGCTATTTAGTAATTGTACCAAAATAGCGTTTTGTCCATGCATCCGATTTTCAGCTTGTTGCATTAATAATGATGCATCACTATCCATCAAACTGCTGCTGATTTCTAAATCTCTGTGGGCTGGTTGACAATGTAATACATATTCAGCACCGGTTTTTTCCATCAAAGCTTCGTTAATTTCGTAACCAGCGAACGTGTCTTTGATATCGGCTAGTGGCGTCTCGTCACCCATAGAAAGCCAAGTGTCTGTATACAGAACTTGTGAACCATTTGCTGCGTTGATGTCAGTACTAACGGTTAGCTTTCCGCCAAACTGTTGAGCACGAGCTTGGGTTAGCTTGATAATATTTTCGTCAACTTCGTAGCCTTCTGGTGTGATAACAACCACTTCACACCCGAGAGCTACACCCACTAACATCAGCGAATGAGTAACGTTATTACCGTCACCAATATAAGCTAACTTTACTGTGCTAAAGTCGTCGTAATGTTCGCTGATAGTGAGATAATCAGCTATCGCTTGGCATGGGTGATACATATCGCACAAAGCATTAATGACGGGTACTTTAGCTGATTCCGCTAATTCTTCTAGCGTGTTGTGTGCAAAAACCCGGGCCACTATAGCATCTGCCCAACAGGCTAAGTTTGCGCCCATGTCTTTGACATCTTCTCTGCCTACTAATTTATTTGATTGGGTATCAAGGTACACCATATGGCCACCCAACTTATTGATACCAATGTCAAAACTGACTCGAGTACGTAACGAAGGTTTTTCAAATAAGGCAACAATCGACAGACCATCTAAGGCAGTTCGATAACTTGCAGGATTATTTTTGATTGTTTTAGCCAAGGCTAACAAACTGTGTAATTGGTCTGCGGTCCAATCTTTAAATGAGAGAAGATCCTTTTTCATAATGAAGCCTTGTAACTAGGTGTATTTATTAGGGGGGCGATTTTGCTGCCTATTGCTTGCTGTTGCAACAAACCGAGCAACTTTTCTGCATTTTTCCAACTGGCAATAGTGACACTATGACCTAAGCTATTCGCTGCTTTTAATGCGGCTTGCACTTTGACTACCATACCGTCACGAATAACATTTTGTGCGATGAGCATGTCGATTTGCTCCGTATTTAGGTGTTCAATCAGGTTTTTGTTGGCATCTAACACGCCAGGCACATCTGATAAAAGTAATAGCTGGGCATCTAATAATTGGGCAATTACTGTGGCTGCTTGGTCAGCATTCACATTGAGTAAGTTGCCTTTGTTGTCCGCACCGATAGAACTGATAATAGGTAACATATGTGTAACGGCCAATGCGTTTAATAAAGTTGCATCGCCTGGTTCGACTGAACCTACCGCTCCCAATTCTTCACGCATAACGGTTGCATGACACATTTTTCCATCCAATAAACTCAACCCAACTGGGTTAAGACCTGCGCGAATGGCTAATCCACATAGCTGTTTATTAGCGGTACCTGCAAGTGCACCTGTGATGAATGGCATATGCTCTTCAGGGGTGACACGCAAGCCATCAATTTTTTGGCTAGTAAGATTCAGCGCACTCAGTAAATTCTCTACCACAGCGCCGCCGCCATGAACTAACACCACAAAATAATTTTTCTGTAACGCACCAATGGTACATAATAATGCTAGAGCCGCATCTTTATGTTGCATAAACGCGCCACCAACTTTGATTACTAGTGTATTTTTTTTATTTGTCTCTTTATCACTCGCTTTATCACTCTTTTTATTACTCATAGTTAGTTTACCAACCCTCTATGAGATTCAAAGCCAAAGCGTAAATTAGCACATTGTAGCGCTTGGGATGCCGCACCTTTTAATAAGTTATCAATGGCACTGACCACAACGAGATAGCCAGTTTTTTTATCATATTTCCAGAACAAGTCACAATAAGGTGTGCCGACCACGTCATCTATTTTAGGCCAGCTATTTCTGAGCCTTACAATAGGATTACCTTGATATGCCTGCTGATAGGCTTCGGTAATCTGTTGCTGAGTCACATTAGCTGCTGTTTTTACTGTAATCGTCGCTAAAATACCGCGCTTAAAATTACCTAAATGTGGTGTGAAAATCACATCCGTTCCTAGATAATCAGCAATCTCAGGTTGATGTCTATGCCCCAATACTGCATATGCTTGCAAGCTGACTTCTGTAAAACTGCTATTCAATGAAGCTTTTCTGCCTGCACCTGATACACCAGACACAGCGTTGATAATTGGAAAGTGCGCAGAATCAATTAAGGCATTTTGTTGCAAAGGTTTAAGCGCAGTTAAAGAGGCGGTGGGGTAACAACCAGGCACTGCAACTAAATCTGCGCTACTTATCTGTTCTTGATGCCAATCAGCTAAACCGTATACGGCATGCGCTAAGAGTTTTTCAGCATGGTGTTCGAAGCCATAATACTCTGCGAATTTGTTTTTATCTTTTATTCTGAATGCACCTGATAAATCCATTATCACTGCTTTTTTGTTGATCTTTGCGCTGTTTTTTTCTCCACATAGCTCATTCATCCACTTGTGACTGGCTTCATGTGGCGTGGCTAAAAAGATTAGGTCAAAGCGTTCTGATAAGGCAGATAAATTACTTTCATCGATAGGCTGTAATGGTAGATTAATGGTGTTGAAAAATTTTGGATGAATATCGCCTAATAATTTCCCTACATCATTGCTGTTAGTGGAAACATACAAAGCTGCTAAGTCAAATTGGCTATGGTGGTGAACGAGTGAAGCTAACTCAGCGCCAGTATAGCCACTAGCTCCGATAATACAGGTTTTGATCATGGAAAATTTCTCTAAAAGCTCAGTGTGAATAGTGTACTAGATAACGAAAGTAGAAAATAAAAAGCATTCTTTGCTTTAAACCATATAGTTTAAAGCAAAGAATGAGCTATACGCTACAAAATCGACTGTCGTCGATATAACATGCTGGCGAAGCTAGGCAGGGAAATAAATAGGGATAATATTTTTGAAACGTTCAAGTACATATAAAATTTCTAACCAAAACAAGTTAACGTGGTAATTTAATACAGTGAAACAACTACTTAATTTTTTCGTCGTTTCTGATTGGTCTATAGGATGTCATGTGTTATATATTTATGCAATAAAAGTGAATAATTATTTAATTGAGTTGTTATGCCAAATTTATCTTTCTTAGAACACTACAAAACTATCATTAACACCCCATCAATAAGCGCATTTGACCAGAAATTTGATCAATCTAATAAACCTTTAATTGATATATTATCAGGCTGGTTTAGTGATCTTGGATTCTCCATAACTATTCAGTTAGTGCCCGGTACTCGTAATAAATTTAATATGTTAGCCAAAATTGGCAGCGGTGAAGGAGGTCTGTTGCTCTGTGGTCACTCAGATACAGTGCCCTATGATGAAGGACGTTGGCAATCCGATCCCTTTAAAGTCAAACAAGCAGATGGCAAACTTTTTGGTTTAGGCAGTTGCGATATGAAGGGCTTCTTTGCATTTATTCTTGAAGCATTAAAAACCATTCCACTTAATAAATTGAATAAACCTTTGTACATATTGGCCACGGCTGATGAAGAGACATCCATGGCTGGTGCGCGCTTTTTTGCTGGGCAACAATTGATTAAACCAAGTATGGCGATTATTGGTGAGCCGACTGAACTTATCCCCATATATAAACATAAAGGACATATTGCTCAAAGTTTAAATATCCAAGGTAAAGCTGGGCATTCCAGCGACCCTGACAAAGGTGTCAACGCTATTGAAATCATGCATCAGGCAATGGGTCAATTGATGGACTTGCAAAGTCAATTAAAAAGCCAGTTCCATGATGCTGCCTTTAGTGTGCCCCATGTCACCATGAATTTAGGACACATCAGCGGTGGCGATGCCGAAAATCGTATCTGTGGGCACTGTAAGCTTAACTTTGATATGCGTGTTGTGCCGGAGTTAGACGACGAGCAAGCCCTTGCTATGATTGATGAAGCGTTAGCTCCAGTGTTTGCAAAATATCCCAATCGTTTAAGCTTAGACTTGATGTACCCCACTGCCCCCGCTTTTGCCTGTCGTGATGAACAAAATATATTGGCATTGGCTGAACAACTCACGGGTAAAAAATTCCAAAGTGCCAACTATGCTACTGAAGCACCCTTCATCAACCAACTGGGCTGCGACACAATCATTTTAGGCCCTGGAAGTATCGAGCAAGCCCATCAACCTGACGAGTATATTTCTTTAGATTACGTTAATCCTACGGTGCATGTTTTGCAGCAGATGATTTACAAGGTTTGTTTTTAATACTTGTTGGCATCAAGTTAGTAATCGTTGCGCTAACTTTGAATTTAACGAGTTAATAAAGGTTTTATAGATAATGCAAAATACTATTGCACTGGTTGCCCATGATCATAAAAAAGTAGATTTAGTAAAATGGTCTTTGGCGCACAAAGCCGAGTTAAGCAAGCATAAGTTAGTGGCAACAGGAACAACCGGTGGCTTATTAAAGAAAAAATTAGCTCTAGATATACATTGCTTTAAAAGTGGTCCCCTAGGCGGCGACCAACAAATAGGTGCATTGATTGCGGAACTCAAATTAGATTGTTTAATCTTTTTTTGGGATCCATTGAATCCTGCCCCTCATGATCCTGATGTTAAAGCGTTGCTAAGACTCTGCTCTGTATGGAATCTGCCAGTCGCCTGTAATGTGGCGACCGCAGATATGTTAATTACCTCACCTCTGTTTTTAGATGCTAATTACCATCGTGATATACCAGATTATTAATATGGTTGAACGTTGCTTTAGGGGTAACGAGTCAAAATCATCCCTAAAGTGATCACAGATTTGTTGCTGTTGTTATTGTTAATAAGTGATTTAATGCTGAAATAATAAAGGTAGTACTCTGGGCGGGTGACTGTGCATAAAAACGCTCCCAAGCATGGCTTTTATGTTCTTGATAGTTATTCTGCCTTTCAGGGAACTGCTCAATGTAGGCTAAGTTAACGGCGTGGCCAATAGTGACATCGATAACAATAGCATCGTCAATGATAAGGGTGGGATTTTGTTCAAAAAAGCTTGAAAGCGCATTTAGAGTTTCTATACTTAATTGACGATATTCAGCCGCTTGGATGTTGTTGAGCATGTGTTCTATTAACAGTGCAAAGGCTTTCTCACCCTCAGTCATATCACTTAACACTAAGCTGCTATTGATACGATTACGTTTGTCCATTTTATTGCCGATAACTAAACCACTGGTTTGATGCAGTATTTTCCAAACTTTACCTAAAAATTCAGATGAACGACGGTCAATGATGCCTTGGTGTTGTCGCCAAGCTAACCACCCCTCTGTGGGTGTGTCTAGTTGTTCTAAGCCTAAATTTTGCTGCCAGCTTAGCTGTTTGATGTCGCCATGTGCATGAAGTGCTTCCATTTCTTGTGGCAAATCTGCCAGATTTTGAAAGTTTTCTAATACCGCTTCTAGTCTAGATTGTACCTCTGAAGGTGGCATATCCATCAAAATATCGTAAGCCTCATCTGTATGACAGCTTTGTGTTCGAGCAATTTGGCTAGTTAACAATATGATCAATAAGCTTGCTCGAACAGTGAGAAGCTGACTAAATAATGTGGGGCGTGCTTTGATTAAAAGTCCTAGGTAAAGTAAGACCTCTTGAGTCAGTATTTGGTCGCGTACGTCCTCACGGCAATATTGTTCAATCCGCTGCATCAGCTCTTCGTCACTAATGGGGCGGGTTATCAACGATTTATCGTGATAAGAACGACCCACCTGAATAAACTTCTGCGCCACCAACAGATCGCCAACAGCCAAGCCAATGTCCCCATCAATCTTGCCTTGCAGTCCAGTCGCTTGTCTTAACACCGACCAAAGCCGTAAACGACCCGCTTGGGTATACACTTCTTCGATTAACTCACGCACACTTCGTTGTTGATTATATATATTAATTTTGGCATCAATAGATTGTAATTCCAGCATTTTAGTGAGTAATGCTATCTGCTCGTATAAATTGGTTGCTGTATTTAAGCGAGCTTCTAAGGTGCTTATATTTGTCTCTAAAGCGATGTTTATTTCTTCACTGGATAGCAGTTGTTTATGTTCGCCAGCTAAAGTCAGCACACAGGACTGTGACAACAAATCAGCCAGTGGCGCGTCTGGTAATATCAAATCTTCCAAGTGCTCAACATGCTCAACTGCCGCAGTATTGATTAACTGAGACATAAGGCCGTGTAAAACTGGGATCCCCTCTACTTCACCGCTGGCAATTTGTTTCATTAGTGCATAAAAGGTATTACGTTCAGTGTCTAATAAATTGTGAGTCAGCAAAACCGTCATAGTAGGCCTACCTACTTCCGTCCAATTTCGATGCAGGTAACTCAGCTCAGACTTAAAGCGACTGACTAAAAACTCTATATCGTAACTTAGGAAAAAATCTCGCTGAATAAAAGAGGGCGTGAGGCAAACAGCACGTTGTTTGCCCATCATATATACGCGGCTGGTGGACAAACTTTTAAGCCGCCTAGGAATACGACCAGATAAGCCAAGCTCGTGGCATTGACCAATCCGCGCATGTACTGCAGCGATATCTTCGGGTCGATAGACTTGTATAGGAGCAATATCTTCTAGTGTTTGGGTGCTTACGCCAAAGGTTTCGAGTTCTTGTTTTAGTGCTTGATCTTCAGCTAAAAATATTAGTTGTACAACAGGTTTTTTGGGTGCTTTGGTATGCCGACGCCCTAAAGGATCTAAGTCCCCGGGCCGAAGTAATTTGTCCTCTAGTAAACTGCCAAGTATGTATAAGCTTTGTGCCCATACTAGTGGAACGTTGTCATTAGGCATGCGTTTTTGTGAGCCTGGCTGCTCACGCTCTTTTTCGACAGACTCCTGTGGCACAAAATATAACTCAGGGAGCAATTTCTGGCCGTTTTGCTCGACTAACACAGTATCGAGACGTTTCCGGTATTCTGCTATTTGTTCTCTGTCATCACGAAATAGCGCGTCTAAATAAAGATAAGTATAAAACAATGGCCATTCTGATTCGATATGCTCAAACTGTTTTAGTTCTTGTTCTTCATAATGCAAACGCCCTTCATCTTCGATAGCCGTTTGATGGCCATCACGCAAAAATCGTTTTAGTCCATAGTTACCCTGTAATTTTTGGATAATGTCGTTTCGAACTGTATTAGCTAATACTGGGTCGTCTACTGCAAAAGCCGGATAGCCGATGATACTCAGCAATGCTGCGTCTGTTTCTTTAGTGTTTGATTCGCGCGGTAACAATGTGGTCAAAGTAATATTAGACTGTGCAATATTGTCAGGAATAACATGGATTATGCTTGAACGAGAACCTTTGGCTCCAAATAAATTGAACCCTGATAAGGCTTCTAATGCTGCTTTAGCCATTCCCAGCGAGCTAGCATTGAGCTCGACGTTACCACTATTACTTTTGGCACCTCGTTCCCAAATTCCAAAGTCTGGTGTGCGATAAGCACGTTCAATGTAATACACTAGATTTTGGATAAAACTGACTTCTTCATCGGTCCAGATTATTTCCAAACCGGACGCAATCATCTGCGCTAGTGTGAGTAGAAATATTGACGTCGCATCAAGCTGTAAATGTCCCCATTCATCATCACCTACTACACAGTCACCAGTGGCCGTATCATATTTGGCATGCAGCGCGTCGATCGGGTGTCTAGTTGTTTTAAAATTTTCTACTTTTGCAGATTGTGCCATCATCGAACGTAATAAAGCGCGCATTAGTTTAACTGTTCGTTGCTGGAGCTCGAAACCTCTTCCGCCATCGTCATCTAAGTTGCGATAGGCTAAAGCAAGTCCCCATACTGCCAAAATACTATATACGTTGTCACGTACCCAAGCGTCTTGGTAATTACCATGCACGGTGACCGCTGTACTAGCCGGCAGTAACCCTGAAATAGCATGCTGTTTGTCTAAAATGACTGACTTTATTTGGCCATAATATTGGTCAAGACGAGTCCGTAATTCGATGCCTTGCATAATGGCCCCTTGTTGCCTGAATTAATCAAAATTACAAAAATTAATTATAAACTCACGCTTTTATAAATATATGCAAATCATAAAACAAATCGTCATTCAGTGCATAAATGAATCTATGCTTTGCCAAGTTGTTAGCTACTGTGTCATTAACGTGTTGTTTGAAGCTTTGTTACTAT
>JBNMPD010000078.1:0-13051 GCA_051276225.1 Flavobacteriales bacterium | reverse complement strand
ACGAGGCATAAACCGCCGAACAAGTTACCCCATCACCCTTAAATCCCTGAAAAACAGAATTATTACCGGCTGTAAGCCAAATAATTCTTGTACAAAAAGCCCAGTTTATATACAATCCGCGCCGCTTAAAACAGTCACTACTTTTAGTTCCTTGTCTCTATATAGCTTGACTGTGCTATCGAGGCTACAACCGTGAGGAGCAACATATATGCGTCATTATGAAATCGTATTTATGGTTCACCCTGACCAGAGTGAACAAGTTCCAGGTATGATCGAGCGTTATACTGGAATTCTTACCCAAGAAGGCGGCACCATTCACCGCTTGGAAGATTGGGGCCGTCGTCAATTGGCTTACCCAATCGATAAACTTCATAAAGCACATTATGTTTTATTAAACTGCGAAGCTACTGCTGAAGCTGTTGAAGAACTAGAGACTGCTTTCCGTTTTAACGATGTTGTTTTGCGTAACCTTGTTATGCGTACCAAAAGTGCTGTTACTGAACAGTCTCCTATGGCTAAAGAAGAACGTCGTGAAAAGCGTGATGAAAAACCTTTTGAAAAGTCTGCTGAGAAACCTGTAGCTGCCGTTGAAGAAACAGCCGCTCCAGCTCCTGTAGAAGAAGGGGATAAATAATGGCTCGTTTTTTTAGACGTCGTAAGTTTTGTCGTTTTTCTGCTGCTGATGCACCTGCGATAGATTTTAAAGACATCGCAATGTTGAAAAATTATATCACTGAAAGTGGTAAAATTGTACCTAGCCGTATTACTGGAACTAGCGCGAAGTATCAGCGTCAGTTGTCAACTGCAATTAAGCGTGCGCGCTTTTTGGCGTTGCTTCCATATACTGATTCTCACAAGTAATCGTAGGTAGCAAAGATGGAAATCATACTATTAGACAAAGTCGCTAACCTAGGCGGCTTGGGTGACAAAGTCACTGTAAAATCAGGTTATGCGCGTAACTTCTTGTTTCCGCAAGGTAAAGCAGTTCCCGCTACTAAAGCGAACGTAGACAAATTTGAACAGCGCCGTGCTGAGTTGGAAGCTAAGATTGCTGACCAACTTTTTGCTGCACAAGCTCGTGCAGATAAAATCGCCGCATTGGGTGAAGTGACTATTGCTTCTCCTGCCGGTGACGAAGGTAAGTTATTTGGTTCTGTCGGTACACGCGATATTGCTGATGCTATTACCGCTGCTGGTGTTGCAGTAACAAAAGCTGAAGTAAAGTTACCTGTAGGTACTTTACGTGAAACAGGCGAATTCGAAATTAATTTGCAGATTCACTCAGACGTTACTACCACAATCAAGTTGGTTATAATTCAAGAAGCTTAATGGCTACTTGTATTTGAACACTCAAAAACACCGCTGATTTTAGCGGTGTTTTTTTATGTCTATGGCTTGGAAGATCCACGTTATCAGCTCATCATCAACTTGTGCTAAGCCTGTGGATTACACTTGTGGGTATAAATTGCGGCCAATGGTCCTGATGACGATAGTCTTTCACTGTGATGTTTATCATTAAATTTAAGATCTAAATCGATTCGCTTTTTAGTCGATGGTTCAAGTAAGTGCAAATTGCCGTTTTACTCGAAAACTGACTGCCGTTTTTTTAGGTGCCACTTCGACTTCTGCTCCAATATTTGTGATTGCAGTGTGTCATTTATCGAAGATAGGTATGTTGGTTTCTTTTTCTTTATATTGGTTAGCAACTACATCATTTTGATCAAACGAGCCTGCATCGGCTTCACGAAACGTTAAAATAATAAAATGCGCAAAACCATGAGTTATGCCATGTGCTTTTTGAGAAAGTTGATGTATTCGCTGTGTTTGCCTAACATCTGTTTTGATAACAAAAGCTTCCACCGTGCTAGCGTTTTATTCGTGTTCTCAACTAAGTTTTGTTGCCTATATTGTATCGCTTTCTAACTCAATGGGTATTTTTGTTGAAGCCTATGCTGCCATTCAGGGTCAAGGCCTATAGCGTTGGATACCAGCTCAAGTAGCTGTCTTTCCGCTTCAGCATCAATAACCTTAAGCAGTGTATCGACAGTGACATCTGTATTAGGTCTTTGTTGTAAAATGAATTCATCATTTAGTGTCATATCGCCTGCCTGCAATACTCGGTAATACCAACCATTGAGCCTATGTTGGTTAATAAATTGATGTAAATCAGGTTGTTTGAACTTAGCATCAATTTTCCAACAGGGCATGCGGGGTGAGCTAACTTGTAATATAGCGCTGCCTACCTTGTAGATATCACCAATACATACATTGTGCTCGTTCATATCTGTAACAGAGAGGTTTTCACCTATCATCCCAGAATTGGCTTGTTGATGCAGAAGAGGGTAACGCTTGATAATTTTTTCATAACTACTTAATGCATACTGATGTAATGCTTTCTCAGGACCTCCGTGAAATCGCTTGTCAGCCTGAATATCACCTATGATGCCTGATTCATCCACAGACACCTGTGGCATTGATTGTTTGTAGATACCTGTTGGACTACGTTTTTTACCAATGTTGGTCAATTTCCCTGAATATAAACCAATGATTTTCATAATTATTTTTATCCGTATTAATATTTTTTTGGCGCTTTAAACCTTTGTGACTTATCCTGCGACTCATATTTCAAGACTATTTATCAAGACAACTTAATAAGACTATAGATTGAATATTCAAGGAAACGTAGTCGCTGCACAGCATAAGTTTGCCACAAAAAGCGAGTGGGACTTAATACAAGCTGTGCAAGGCGGAGATAAGCAAGCTTATAACCGATTGTATCGAGAGTACATTGGCCAGGTGTATGGGCTGTGTTATCGACTAACAGGTGAAAAGATGTTGGCTGAAGATGCAGCGCAAGAGGTATTTATTCAGTTGTGGCGAAAAATTGGTAATTTTAAAGGTGACAGTAAATTTTCAACTTGGCTTCACACAGTCACTTCTAACATCACCATCTCTTACATACGTAAGCAAAAAGGATGGTTGCAGAAGATGTTTAATATTGAGGATTTCGTGACTATGGACGGGGCTGGACTACCAGGGGCCGGCCTTATAGAAGCTGAAGAGTCGAGCAGTACAGTTGATATTGAACGTTATGTTGCAAGACTACCTGAGAGAGCGCGACTTGTATTTGTGTTACATGCTATTGAAGGTTACCGACACGAAGAGGTTGCCACTATGACGAATATGGCTGTGGGAACTAGTAAAGCGCAATTTCATCGCGCCAAGCAGTTGTTGAAGGAGTGGATGGGTTATGAGTAAAACTAATTTTGAAGATACGTTAGTAAGCCAACTAGCCGATGTAAATAAAGATCAACAGCCAGAAAGAGATTTATGGCCAGGCATCGAGTTAGCGTTGTCGTGTGAGTCTTCAAAGCCATCTAATGCAGTGGTAGAGAAGAGAATGTACTTGGTTGCAGCTGCGGTTGGCATATTCGGATTGATTGGCTGGTTATCGGTTAATCAGTATCCGGTTTCGTTAACTGGGGATGATTTGGTTGTGTCATTAAGTAAACAACATCTAGATCAAAAAAATGCCTTATTGGTCAGATTTCAGGATCAACCCGCATTGACTCAAAATTGGCAAAACCAACTCACTGAATTAGATGACGCTGCTGAAGCAATAAAAACGGCGTTACAAAACGATCCAAACAATATGGCGTTGTTAAAGATGCTGCAAAATGTGCATCAACAACAAATTAATCTAATTGAACGTGTGCATTCATCCAAGTGGTCACATATTTAAAGTACTGTGTTTTTAGGGGTATAGGTATGACAAAGTTATTAATTTTCGTAGGGTTTTTATGTTTAAGTGGCATGGTTTTAGCCGATGAAACCATTAATCGTTCGCTTGAGGTATCAACAAGCCCCCATATACAAATTGAGCATGTAAACGGTTCTGCCAAAGTGATTGCGTGGGATAAACCAGAAGTAAAAGTAACAGGTACTTTAGGTGAGAAAACAGAAAGATTTATCTTTGAGAAAGACGACAATGAAGTGCTTATCAAAATCAAAGTTAAGAATAATAGTGTTTGGAATAACTGGGGTTCACAAAGCGGCGATGATTTAGAAATATTTGTTCCTCGTCAAAGCAATGTGTATTACAGCGCGGTGAATGCGGATGTTGAGCTTGAACGAGTGCGTGGTGGCGTAAAAGTTGAAACAGTTAACGGCTCTATAGATGTAAAAGAGTTAGCAGGACGTATCCGACTTGAGTCAGTAAATGGCCGAATAACTGCAAAAAGTTTAGAAGGAGATGTCAAGATAGAGACCGTAAACGGCAAGATAAACTCGCGAAGTTCAAAGGGGAACGAAGACTTCTACTCGACGCTAAACGGTGATATTGAGATCATAAGTGAAAGTGGCGATATCAATGTAGAAACAGTTAATGGTAATGTTGAATTGGAGCTTGGCAAGGTTAACCAGTTGAATATAGACACAGTAAACGGCTCAATAAACGCAAGGCTAGAACTTAATAAAAACGGTGTAATTGACGCGTCATCAGTAGGTGGTGTAATTCGCCTTTATTTACAAAGCGATGTATCGGCAAGATTTGATATTGAAGGCCACGCTGGTGGCAAAATCACTAACAACCTGTCTGATGATAAAATACAAAAAGCCAAGTATGGCCCCAATCGTTGGTTAAAGTTTTCCTTAAACGGTGGCGGTGCAAAGGTTAATGTGTCGACAGTGAGTGGTAGAGTGAAGTTGGATAAGAAATAGTATTGAAGCAAAAAATGGGCTCAGCTAATAATATAAAGTCAAGCCTCATGATAAAACTTAAGCCGCTCGTTCAACTGCAATATGAGCAAGGCCTATAAGGGCGGTTTTATATTCAGAATCTGCTAATGGGGCAAGTGCCTTGATTGCTTTATCAGAAGCATCTAACGCTTGTTTTTTGGTATAACTAAGGGCGCCAGTTTGTTGCATCGTTATCATGATTTCATCGAAGTGTTGTAAACCGTTACCCGTCTCTATTGCCTCTTTAATGAGCGCTTTTTGTTTATCATTTCCATGCCACATTGCATAAAGTAGCGGCAGTGTTGGTTTGCCCTCAGCGAGATCATCACCCACATTTTTACCCATTTCTTCAGGATCAGCAGCATAGTCAAGAATATCGTCAATGAGTTGAAAGGCAGTGCCTAGATATTTCCCATATTCTTGCATCGCGAATTCAATTTTTTCATCTTGATCAGTTAACACTGCTGCTAGCAAAGTAGCGGCCTCAAATAATCGAGCTGTTTTACTGTAAATAACTTGCATATAACTTTCTTCACTGGTCTCAGGATCGTTACAGCTCATTAACTGTAGCACTTCACCTTCTGATATGACGTTGGTCGCATTAGATAATATTTCCATAACACGCATACGTTTTAGACTCACCATCATTTGAAATGAACGAGTATAAAGGAAGTCACCTACCAGCACGCTGGCCTGATTACCAAACACGGCATTGGCTGTTTCTTTACCGCGGCGCATAGTGGATTCGTCGACTACATCATCGTGAAGTAGGGTGGCGGTATGAATAAATTCAATTATGGTGGCTAGGGTATGATGCTGGTTTGTCTGAATATTAAGAGCTCTTGCAGCTAGAATAGTCATTAAAGGCCTTAAACGCTTGCCACCGCTGTTGACAATATAAAACCCTAGTTGGTTAATCAACGATACTTCTGAGTCCACTTGTTGTTGGATGAGCCCATTGACTGCCATCATATCTTGATGTGCGAGTTGATTAATTATTTCTAATTTCATGCTGCCGTTTTTACCCATTTGTGAATCTAATTCAATTGTACGCTACATTTCTGAAAATGGATTTTACAGAAATTTTTCGACGTATCCAGTGACACTTCAGCTTAATAATGCAAAAAATGTAGGGCTAGACTAAACCGTTTGATATTTATACAAATTAATTCGGAAATAGCCTTGCTTGGAGATATTGGTTCGCGTATAATTCGCGGCCTGTTTTTGAATATAAGTGTCAAGAGACACAGTGCGGAGTTTAATTATGTACGCGGTTTTCCAAAGTGGTGGCAAACAACACCGTGTGGCTGAAGGCCAAACCGTTCGCCTAGAAAAAATCGAAGTGGCTCCAGGTGAGTCAATTGAATTCGATGACATCTTAATGGTGAGCAATGGTGACGATATTAAAATTGGTACCCCGTTTGTTAGTGGTAGCAAAGTTACAGCTGAAGTTGTAACGCATGGACGTGGCGATAAAGTAAAAATCGTTAAGTTCCGTCGTCGTAAGCATTCACGTACCCAAATGGGTCATCGTCAGTGGTTCACAGAAGTGAAAATCACTGGCATCAGCGCTTAATAGGAGTATATACAAATGGCACATAAAAAAGCTGGTGGTAGTACTAACAACGGCCGTGATTCAGAAAGTAAACGCCTAGGTGTTAAGCGTTACGGTGGTGAGTCAGTTTTAGCCGGTAACATCATTGTTCGTCAACGTGGTACTAAATTCCACGCGGGCAGCAATATGGGTATCGGCAAAGATCATACTTTATTCGCTTTATCAGATGGTAAAGTTCAGTTTGAAGTAAAAGGTCCTAAAAATCGTAAATTTGTGAGCATTGTTGCTTAATTAGACATTGCGCATAGATTTTTAAAAGCCCCGCTTTATGCGGGGCTTTTTGTTGAACTGTAAAAAAGTGAATCTATTTAAGGATTCATCAGACTATACTGAACTCAGTTGAGTAACATTCAAGGTGTCGTTAAGTAATGAAATTTGTAGATGAAGCTGATATCCGTGTTGATGCAGGTAATGGCGGTAATGGTGTAGTCGGTTTTCGCCGCGAAAAATACGTGCCTGATGGTGGTCCTGATGGCGGTGATGGCGGTGATGGCGGTAGCGTCTATTTGGTTGCAGATGAAAACTTAAACACCTTGATAGATTATCGTTTTGAAAGATTCCATCGTGCTGAGCATGGTAAAAAAGGCCAAAGTGCCAATTGTACTGGCAGAGGCGGCGTTGACTTAGAAATAAAAGTACCTGTTGGAACGCGTGCAACCGATAGCGAGACGGGTGAAGCACTAGGTGATTTGACCAAACATATGCAGCGTATGAAAGTGGCCCAAGGTGGCTTTCATGGTTTGGGTAATGCGCGTTTTAAAACCAGTACTAATCGTGCACCAAGACAAAAATCTGACGGTACACCAGGTGAGGTCAGGCACCTAAAGTTAGAACTTTTGTTGCTTGCTGATGTCGGATTACTGGGTATGCCTAACGCAGGTAAATCTACCTTTATACGCAGTGTTTCAGCCGCTAAACCTAAAGTAGCTGATTATCCCTTTACTACATTGGTACCCAATCTGGGTGTCGTACGATTAGATTCTATGCGTAGTTTTGTTATTGCTGATATCCCCGGTTTAATCGAAGGTGCTGCTGAAGGTGCTGGACTTGGTATTCAGTTCTTGAAACATTTAGAGCGCTGTAGAGTGTTATTACACTTGGTAGATTTGATGCCTGCAGACGGTTCAGACCCTGTCGATAACGCTAAAGCCATTGTTGCAGAACTTGAAAAGTACAGCCCAAAACTGGCCTCAAAGCCACGTTGGTTAGTGTTTAATAAAATAGATTTGATGCTCGAAGAAGAAGCTAATGAGTTGTGTAAGCAGATTGCAGATGCACTTGAATGGCAAGATGAGTATTTCCAGATATCAGCATTCCAGAAAGTAGGTACACATGCATTGTGTATGAAAGCTATGGACTTCATTGAGGCATTACCAGTAGAAGTTGAACCTGAAATTAAGGATGAAGAATCAGGGTTCAAATGGGATACTTATCACAAAGATACAATTGAAGGCGCTTACGATGACGACGACTTCGACGATGATGACGATGATTCTGGTGTTGAAGTCGTTTATACCAAAAACTAATCGTCCTTTGGATATATGAATATGAAGTCAGAAAGCGTATTTCTGGCTTCTCTTAATTCTTGTATACTACGTTTATTATTCTAAAAGTATTCACTTCAATATGATGCAAATTTCAATGATTGCCGCAATGGCCAATAATCGCGTTATTGGTGCTGATAATGCTATGCCTTGGCACTTACCAGCAGATCTCAAACATTTTAAAAAAATTACCTTAGGCAAGCCAATCATAATGGGTCGTAAGACTTATACATCCATAGGTAGAGCCTTGCCTGGTCGCCTAAATATAGTGATCAGTTCTGATGTTAACTTTGCACTTACTGATGCAACTGTGGTGCATAGTTGTGAACATGCTATCGATATAGCGGCAGAACATTGTAGCCAACACAAAATCGAAAACCCCGAAGTGATGATCATCGGTGGGGGCACCATCTATGAGCATTTTCTAGGGTTTTGTCATCGACTTTACCTGACTCACATTGAATTAGAGATTGCTGGAGATACCTATTTTCCTGACTATGCTGCGAAATATAATTGGCAAGAAATAGACAATGAAGTGCATCAACCTGAGCCATCAAACCCCTATGTTTACCATTTTATTACTCTTGTAAAACAGGCTGTTTAGGTTTTGACAACAAGCTATAGGTATATACATAACCGTAAATAGCGGTCATTAATATACTAGGCACTACAGTTAGCCATAAGTTCGGTGTTTGGTTAATCCAATTGACACAGATAGCAATACTTGATTGAATCGCAATAGGTAATAAAGGCGCTAACAAACTTCCGGGGATGGCATTGTTACTGAGATATTTGGCAGAACTATCCAGCGCATTTTTGAATGTTTTAAAAATAGCAATATTTTGAGAAGTCTTCGAGTGCACCGTGCAGATAATGGGTACTACAAACATCAAAGATAAGTAACTTTTGCCAAACCTAGCCACCGATTTTTCTAGAATAAAAGTAAATAATATCGTAATAATCGCGCTCAGTGTTCCCTGTACTAATGCCGATCTCAGCACTAATGCCTGATCATCAGTAGCCATGCTATTAGCCCAATATGACCAAACGAAGTAAAAACTAAACGAGATAATCGCTGAAAGAATTAATCTTAGGGTTGAGTGCATAGATGATGTCTTTTAAAGATTAAAATTGATAGTTGATATTACTCAGTTCGGTACTCTCTAGCGAATGTTAAAAACAAAAATAGAGTGTGGGGGGGGGTACACATCAAGGCACATATTTAATGCAGTCAGTGATTTACCAAATAGGCATTAGACTCTTCGTTTTACATTAGTAGGGACTTACGAATCAGGTACTAATACTCAAACGAAATAGCGACAGCTGCAGCTAAAGGGAAGGAAATATTAAAATACTTAATTTTATCAATAAAAAAACCTCAAATGAGGCCTTTTGGTTTGTTTGCGCCGGTATCTAATCTAGGTCAGTTTATTAAATAAAGCTTCTAAATCTAGCCCTTTGTGACCCAACATATCTCTGAGTCGGCGCAAGGCTTCAACTTGTATTTGTCGGACTCTTTCACGAGTAAGGCCAATTTCTACCCCCACATCTTCTAGGGTTGAAGGTTCATAACCTAGTAGCCCAAAACGTCTTGCTAACACTTCGCGTTGTTTGGGATTAAGATCTTCTAACCATTTGATGATATTTAGTTTGATGTCTGAATCTTGTAAATCTTCTTCAGGTCCATGACCATCGTCATCTGCTATAACATCCAATAAAACCTTATCATTTTCACCACCTATAGGCGTATCAACAGAGGTAATTCTCTCGTTTAAACGCAACATCTTAGTGACGTCACGAACAGGCTTGTGGAGGGACTCAGCAATTTCTTCAGCAGTAGGTTCGTGATCGAGTTTTTGTGAGAGCTCTCGTGCAGCTCGTAAATAGATGTTTAGTTCTTTTACCACATGAATAGGCAGTCGAATAGTGCGGGTTTGGTTCATGATTGCCCGTTCTATTGTTTGTCTAATCCACCAAGTAGCATAGGTAGAAAATCTAAAGCCCCGCTCAGGGTCAAATTTTTCGACAGCTCGAATAAGGCCTAAATTTCCCTCTTCGATCAGATCAAGTAAGGCAAGACCACGATTATTGTAACGCCTAGCTATTTTGACTACCAAACGTAAGTTACTCACGATCATACGTTTGCGCGATGCTTCATTACCTTTTAAAGCTCGTCGTGAAAAATAAACCTCTTCTTCAGCGGATAATAGCGGGGAAAATCCAATCTCTCCTAAATATAATTGGGTTGCATCAAGTTTTTTGGGATTATCTTGTTTGTTAGGTAATACATCGTTTAACTTTTCTTTCACATTTTTGGCGGTCTTGGTAGGCTCTCGTTCGAAGGCATCTTCAATATCGCTGAACGCATTAATTTCAACTGCAATTGTTTTTTCTTGACTCATAATCATGATTCCTTAACGGTAATTTTTCTTCAATTTCCCCTAATATATTTTTTTATTATTATCATCTTCTAGGGAGATAGCTCAAAGGATCAACCGATTTTCCTTTGTATCTTACTTCAAAATGAAGCTTGACCTTATCGGTCCCACTTCTACCCATAGTGGCAATTTTTTGGCCTGCCCCTACCCACTGCTGTTCCTTTACTAACATATTGTCGTTATGTGCATAGGCGGTTAAGTAAGCGTCGGAATGTTTAATAATTATTAGCTTTCCAAACCCACGTAATGCATCGCCTGTATATACTATTTTCCCATCGGCGGCTGCCAAAATTGGTAACCCAAGTTTTCCCAAAAAATCTAAGCCTTTGTTGCCTTGTTCTTTAGCCGAAAATCTGCGTGAAACAGATTCACTTGTAGGCCACTGCCAACTATTAACTCGCTCAGGGAATTGACCGATAATGGATCCAATCGGACCCTTGATTACTTTGTTTTCGCTTTTACCATACGCCTGCTTTTTAGGACGGTCAACAGATTGATTTGTGATTACTTTTAAAGTCGGACCACTGCGCTTATTCGATTCTGGTTTTATTGTCTTTGGTAACTTGACTAGAGTCAAAACTTGCCCGGGTTTTATCTGATACGGAGAAGGAATTTTATTTAATATCGCTAAGTCTTTATAGTCGTTACCAGAATACCAAGCAATAGAATATAAGGTATCGCCAGTTTTGACTTGGTAGGTATTTTCTGCATAAGCCTGTTGTTTAAAGTCTCTAAATGTTTTGCCTTGGTAAAGCTCAGAAACAGGCGCTGGTTGTCTGCGGTTTGAGCAACTGAAACTGATGATGCAGCAAAACAAGATCGCTAAATATAGTGATTTTTTTTTAAACGCAGTCACTGTTCGGCTAGATATATTCATTAATTATTGGCATGTTTCTGACCTATTTTTTCTAACACAATAACCATCATCATTCCTAATATCATCAATAGAATGGCGAACCACATATAAGCTGGTTGAGCGTATAGTATTTCATACGTATGTGGCAGTATATTGTTTTGTACTAAAGGTATCTCTTTACCATGGCGATCAATCACTGACTCTATGGTTTGTTTCCAAGGCCAAACTTTGTTTAAAGAACCTAGCATAAAGCCCCCTAACAAGGATAAGGTCATTGTTTTATAATGTTGAAACATCCAGCTTAATACGTGTGAAAAACTCAGTAAACCTGCTACACAACCGCTTGCAAATATACCTAAAGTAACTAATTGTAATTCTTTTGCAGCGCTTAACATAGGCGCATACATACCTAATAGAAGTAATATAAAGCTGCCAGATATGCCTGGTAAAATCATTGCGCAGATAGCAATCATGCCAGATAAAAATATGATGAATGGTGTTGTTTCAATTGTGGTGGGGCTAATGGTTGTGATAAAAAACGCACCAAGTGTGCCAATTAAAAAGGTAGCAATTACACCTATTCGCCACTTATCAATATGTCGTATGACAGACCAAACGGCTGCTAATATTAATCCAAAAAAGAAAGACCATAATAATATGGGATAATTAACCAGAAGATATAACACCACGCCAGATATGCTTAAAATACTGATGATAATGCCACTGAATAATGCCAGTAAAAACCCACCATTAATATGTTGCCAAGTGGATTTTAAGCCTTCTTGAAACAACATTTTCAGCGCGCTGAGGCCACATTGCTTAAGTGAATAGATTAGTTCTTCATAAATGCCTGTAATAAAAGCAATGGTGCCACCAGATACGCCTGGTATAGCATCCGCTGCGCCCATTAAAATACCTCTAGCGGCGACGCCTACATAGCTACTCTTTGTTCTTGACGTTTTCAAATGATATCTCCAGCTACCAAAGGCACAAATCTAACCGCTTCAATAATTTTCGATTCACATTTATCTTGGTATTTAGTTATGCAGTGTAATTGCTGATTTTCTTCTCCTACAGGGATAATTAAACGGCCACCATTATTGAGTTGTTGAAAAAGCTCCACTGGTATTGATTTAGCTGCCGCTGTGACTATGATCGCATCATATGGGCCTTTACTACTCCAGCCTAACCAGCCGTCACCATGTTTCATTTTTACGTTATGCAAGTCCAGTTGATTCATCCGTCTTTTGGCTTGAAATTGTAGTGTTTTTATTCTCTCGACTGAATACACAGTAGTGAATAATTGCGCCAGTACTGCTGTCTGGTAACCTGAACCTGTACCTATTTCCAGCACATTTTGAGCTTGGTTGTCAGACGCTAATATTAACTCAGTCATACGAGCCACTATGTAGGGCTGAGATATGGTTTGACCCTGACCAATAGGTAAAGCAGTATTTTGATAAGCTTTGTGTTTTAGAGCATCAGGCAAAAACAGTTCTCTGGGTGTTGTGGCTATAGCGTTCAGCACCTCGGTATTACTGATACCTTCTTTGTGCAAAAGTTGAGCAAGGCTTTCACCTTTACGTGATGTTAATCTCATGACATGCCTATTTTTATTATTGGGTAGTAATGCGAAAAATTCAGTATTTTAAGTCTTGGCAAGATTATTGTCCTTAACATCTATTACTTCTCGCAGTACCGAGGTGGCGAAGGTACCTGCTGGAAGTGAGAAGCTTAATTTTAATGTATCATTTGTCAGAGACCATTCAAGATCATTTGGAAATAAATTAATGGCTCTTCTTTCCTGCTTCAAACCTAAATCTTCAAGTGTTTGGGTAACAGTGGGATGTTGCTTCGCAAA
>JBNMPD010000077.1:0-13151 GCA_051276225.1 Flavobacteriales bacterium | reverse complement strand
AAGTAAAACCACTGATACAGAAGTCTTAAATGATGAGACGCAATATTTTTACTAGCAGATAAATCTGCTGCAACCTTGGGCATGTTCGATAGATACTCGTCAAGTTCAGTTAAAACTTGACGAGCAGTGGTAGACTCATATTTGTTATAACAGCCTACCTTTGGAAATAACGCAGAACTATCGACATTACTTTCGTAACTTTGGGACTTGAAACACTTTAGCCGTGTAATGCCTATTTACCCTATTCTAACCAACTACTACATAACGCTTGATTAATAACTTCTAGGGCTATGGTGTCGTTATGTGCGGCAACAGCAATAAAAGTCAGTTGTTTGAGTTTTTTATCACGTAACACACTAAGTTGCACCGATTGGCCAACAGCTAAAAAGTTAAGTTGCGCGATCAAGTTTTCCTTACTCACCACCCATTTGTCGATGGCTATCAACACATCACCTACTTGTAATCCAGACTCATAAGCCGCAGTTTGTTCAGTGACTTGAACGACTTGTATGCCTATTTCTCGCGCTTTTATTTGTGCGCCGAAGTCGATTTTAATTGGCGATGTTGCTATTACCCCTCCCTTGTCATCGAAATTTTCTCTAGGCGAGAAATGGCACTTTACGCCAAATTTGTTTAGTAGCTCGTTAAACGGTAACTCTTCGGTAGAGTATAAGGCTAATTGAAAAAAATCATATAAATCTAAATTCAGCTGTGTTTTGAGAATACTTTGCACCACGTCTATTGGTGTAGGGATATTGAGTTTGCCGTGTTGCTTCCACAGCTGTCGCATAACATCATCTAAAGTATAGTTTCCGTTACTTTGGTGCTTTATCAGTAAATCCAAGCACATAGCCAAAACAGCACCTTTGTTATAATAACTAACAATATTATTGATGGCACTTTCATCTTGTTTATAAAATTTGGTCCAAACATCAAAACTGGACTCAGTAATAGTTTGTTTAAAGCGGCCTTTGTTGCGTATGAGTCGAGTTAGGTTTTGGCCTACCACTTTTAAATACTGTTGTTGGGTGATGAGTGCGCATCGCAATAAACTAAAATCGTCATAGTAGCTAGTAAATCCCTCATAAATCCAAAGTTGTTCTGTGTATTGTTCCTTGTCCAAGGCTACGGCATACAACTCTTTAGGTTTAATTCTTTTCACATGCCAAGTATGAAAAAATTCGTGGCTGCACAAACTCAGAAATACTTGATAACCATCAGTCATTTTGTTTGCATCAAACAAGCTTGGTAAGTCGTTTCTACTGAACATTAGCGCTGTAGAGCTCATATGTTCTAAACCGCCAAAAGCATTATCTGTCAGTAATGTGATAAATTGGTAACGCTTAACTGGAGGTGTATCCGCAAAAAATTCAATATGTTGTTGGCAAACCTTGGTTAAATCTTTTGTGATGCGTGACACGTCTGATTGATGTCCACCTGCAAGTACCAGTTCAAAATCCACTCCAGCAGTAGAAAACGGCAAAATATCAAATTCTCCTAATAACACCGGGTGATCGATTAATTCGTCATAGTGGTTAGCCCAGTACTCCCCAAATGCATGTTTATTTTGCATCTCAGTGGGCATAGACGTCGCCACTTTCCAATGAGACAAATCCGGTTGTATTGGCTTTTCTAACGTTAATTTGCATGGCTGATCGGTTTGCCCAACCACTGCCAAAAACATATTAGTACCATTGAAAAATGCCATTTCATCGTTGATATAAGCACCTCTAACCGATAAATCAAACGCATATACTTGATACTTTATATTCAATGAAGTGGAAACTGCTTGTACCTCCCAAGTCTGTTTGTCGCTTTTTTGGATACTTATTTCTTGTCCAGCATCGTCTTTAGCACTAATAGTGATAATGTTTTTGGCAAAATCGCGGATCATATAACTGCCTGGGATCCATGCAGGTAACGTTAAGATTTGTCCATTTACATCAGGATTTTCAATCCGTAAGTTAACATCAAATATGTGCCCTGAAATGCAAGAAACGTTAACGTAATAATGAATGAGTGATTGTTGAGTATGCATGATGTATCTCTATTTGGTGTTAAAGCGAAGAGTCTGACGGCCTGAGCAGATAAATATACCGTAATGTGTTGTTGTTTATATAAACTTTATTTAACATCAACTTTGAAGATATGCTGCCAATGGTAACAACAAAGCTGTTCAAGGATTATTAATTAAATGATAATTTTGGAGGATAAATTTGGGTTGACTAACGAAGATTTTAAAAAGATTCGTTCTATGCGCCCAGGCAGACCCCTTGATTTACAATTAACTACTGCCACTTCCGTCAAAAGGGTGAGAACCGAATTTGTAGGTATGGATGGCACGCGTTGCATGATTTTCAGATATCCAGATGAAGGTAAGTGGGGATCATTAGGTGATGGAATTCTTAAAGACAAGGCAATGGTTGCTAGATATATTCTTGAAGATGACACTGGCGAGATCATCGCTTTTAAAGTTAAGGTAATACACGTTACCACTAAGCCAAGTCATTTAATTTTCACTACTTTTCCTCTTGCTATTCAAAGACATGATTTACGCGCTGAGCCTAGAACAAAAACGAGGATTACTATGAGTATGTTTGATGCAAATAGTGATTCGGCTATATGTGACACTGTGGTGTTGGATATTTCAGTAAATGGTTGTCGAATGAGCATCGATAAAGAGGTCGTTGACGCAAGGCCAAAACTTAAACAAGTTGTGAAAATGTATTTTGTAACATCTAACAACAATAGGGTCACACTCACTGGTACTATTATGAACAGCAGTTCTGATGAGGTTTGCTTATATTATGGTGTTAAGTTTGAGTCACCTAAAGAAGACGTTAATCAGTTACTGCAAGATTTAATGTTGGTGATGGGTTAATTCGTATATTTGATTGGCAACCGCGCATGTTTTAATTGATGCAAGTCTTTTGAGTTGTTAAAATATCGTTAATAAATCAGCAGTGAGGTTTACATGCGTCAAATAGAGTTCCTTTTAAATGAGTATGGCGAAAGTCACAAAAATAAAACTAATATTCTTATTCATGCAATAGCAGTACCGACAATATATTTTGTCACCCTAGCACTCGTTTGGTCAATTCCCACGGCTGCTTTTATGGATTATTTTGATGTCACGTGGGCGCACATCATTGTCATCCCGACTTTGTATTATTATTTTCGTTTGTCTGGGCCAATAGGCGCAGCTATGACGCTATTATCCATATTGTCATTTTTTGGAATAAAACTGCTGGTTGTACTAGATATTTCTGTTTGGCAATTTAGTATCGCATTGTTTGTGGTGATGTGGATTTTGCAATTTGTAGGGCACAATATTGAAGGTAAAAGGCCAAGTTTTCTAAAAGACATACAATTTTTACTGGTGGGGCCTGCATGGTGGTGGGTTCATTGGTTAAAACGTTTAAATATTCATTATTAATCTTTCAATTAAAATTTCATGTCAGTTGCGATAAAACAACACTTATCTAAGACCAAGGATAGTTTCCTTGGTCTTAGATTTTGTATACTAGGTCCCTATCTATTATTCAGGAAAATATGTGACTAATTGGGAAAAACTAGTCGATAGCCGAGAACGATTGTTTTGGACACTTCATACAGCAGGGTGGAGTGGTTTCGCTATTGTGTATTACATTGCTTCATTTCTGAATGATATGCGTAGTATTTGGTTGTTTGTTATTGTGTTAAACGCCTATGCTGGCTGGTTATTGACTATTCCCCTTCGTTATATTTATCGTAAAGCTAGAACCATGAGCCCCCTTAGAATGTTGGCTGTGGTGGCAGCCAGTTTATATGTTACTGCGCTTATTTGGGCTTTTGTAAAAAATGTGAATTTCTGGGAAATATACAAAAAAGGTTATCGTCCAGATGAGTGGTATTGGTATTTCAAAGATACACTCAACTCACTTATTATGATTGGATGTTGGACGGGTGGTTATTTTGGTATTAAAAATTACCAAATGCTGATGAAAGAAAAGCAAAACGTGCTTAAAGCCTCATCCATGGCTCATCAAGCCCATATTAAAATGCTTAGATACCAACTTAATCCGCACTTTTTATTTAATACGCTCAATGCTATTTCAGCACTTATTCTGATGAAAGAAAATAAAACGGCTGAGGCTATGGTCAGCCGTCTTAGTGATTTTTTGCGATACTCCCTTGATAAAGATCCTATATTACGGGTACCTCTTATCCAAGAAATTCAAGCACTGGAGCTGTATTTAGATATTGAAGAAGTTAGATTTGAAGATCGCTTGAGTGTAGTTTGGGACATAGAAGAAAAAACTAAAAGTGCCCTTGTACCTAGTTTGATTTTGCAGCCTATTATTGAAAATTCGATTAAGTTTGCGATTTCTAAACTAGCAGACGGCGGGCGTATCAGTATTTCAGCTAAAACTTTTGGTCGTGATTTGATGCTAAACGTTAGTGATAATGGTCCTGGTGCTGAAATTAAAAACGGACAATTACCTATCAGTAAAAGTGGAGGCGTGGGGCTACATAACATAAAGGAAAGGTTGGAGGCTTTGTATCTTAATAAGCATTCTTTTGTGATATCTCATAATTATCCAACGGGTATTAAAGTAAATATACGTATCCCATTTGAAATAAGTGAGAACTTAAGTGACAAAAAGATTGAGAATTAGTGTCATCATAGTTGACGACGAACCGCTTGCCCGCAAAGGATTGTCGCTGCGTCTGGCTGAGTTTGACAATATTGATATTGTTGGTGAGTGTAAAAATGGAATCGAAGCTGTAACACTCATTCCCCAAGTGCGACCCGACTTGGTGTTCTTAGATATTCAAATGCCAGGACTCAACGGTTTTCAGGTCATCAATAAATTACAAGAGTTAAAGCAACCGATTCCTTTGATTGTATTTGTAACTGCCTTTGACTCCTATGCCATCAAAGCCTTTGATATACACGCATTAGATTATGTCTTAAAACCAGTTGATGAGAGGCGTCTGAAAGACGCTATAGATAAAGTATTATTGACATTAGAGCAAAAACAACAGGACGGTCATAATCAAAAACTGGCTAGGTTAGTTGCTGATTTTACTGGTGACGATTGTGAAGATATTTTGAGAAAATTAGCCAGTGGTGAGAGCATTACGAGCAATTTGTATCCTGATATATTGGCGATAAAAGATGGTTCAGAAGTCACACGCGTTGCGATAAATGATATTCAGTGGATTGATGCAGCAGGTGACTATATGTGTGTTCACGCTACTGACCAGACCCATATTATGCGGCGCACAATGAAAGAACTGGAACAAGAACTTGATCCAAGGAAGTTTATTCGAGCTCATCGCTCAGCCATTGTTAATATCAAATTTGTGCAGAAAATGATCAGTCATATTAGCGGCGAATACCACTTGATATTGAATAATGGTACAGAACTGAAAGTCAGTCGTAGTTATCGAGACCGAGTTAAAGAGATGGTTAAATTATAAACTAAATAACTGCTGTTGGATCTTCAACAAATATTCATCAAGTGGTTTTTGTTGTTGCCAACTTATCTCAATCGGGCGAGTGACTAATTGATTATTGTGTTCACCTACCATGACATTGTTTTGACCTGCTAGAGCTTGCTCAACTGCGAAAGCACCCAGCTTAGTGGCTAAAATTCTGTCTTGACTGACTGGCGAGCCACCTCTTTGTACGTGTCCTAAAATAACCGGACGACATTCAATTTGAGTTTTATCAGTGATCATTTTCGCCAGCGCTATTACCCCACCATGTAATAAGTTTTCACTCGTTACGACGATATAACTCGAAATACCTCGTTGACTATATACTGTGTGTAGGTGCTCAATAATATTATCGACTTCTTGATTAATATCATTGCAACCCTCTGGGACTATTACTCTATCAGCAGCAGATGCCACAGCGGCATTCAGAGCAATAAATCCTGCATGCCTCCCCATGACTTCAATTAAAAAGATACGCTCAAAGGCATCTGCTGTATCTCGAACTTTATCAATAGAGTCTAGCGCGGTCTCTATGGCAGTATAATATCCAATAGTGGCATCTGTTCCACTTATGTCATTGTCTATGGTGCCAGGTAAGCCAATAACTTGCCCTTTGTAGTATTTACATAAATGATGAGCACCACGAAAAGAACCGTTACCACCAATCACTAACAATGCATCTACTTGTAAATCCTGTAGGTTATTAGCTGCGGCTCTTCCACTTTCCTCAGTATGAAAGTCTTCACAACGACCACTTTTTAATATGGTGCCGCCTCGCTGAATGATATTAGTCACATTCGAGGGGGCGAGTAGTTTGAATTCTTGGTCAATTAGTCCTTTATAGCCATGTTTATAACCGATCACTTCAAGATCATAATGTTCGGATGTGAGCACAATTGAACGAATACAAGCATTCATACCAGGGGCATCACCACCAGAAGTCAAAACAGCGATTTTTTTCATAACTTTCTCTCCTCTAGGATTTGTATAAATGGATTTAATCTAATGTAGAATTTATATTCGTTGTAAACAAAATTTTTGTAGAAAAATTAGCCAGTTAGTAGCGATTGATACTGGCCTTTGAGAACAGTAATTAACACTTACTTGGAGAAACCATGAAGCCAATAAATATAGAAACAACAAAACACTGGTATGGTTTTTTTCTATCACTTACAACGGCCGTTTTGTGGGGTATATTACCCGTTTTTTTGATGCTGAGTTTAGAGGTCATGGATGCCATTACTATTACTTTATATCGTTTTCTTGTGGCAGGAATATTTGTATTTTTATTATTATTAAAAAGAAAGTCTTTGCCACGATTATCCGCCCTTGGCAAAAATAAAGGATTATGGTTACTACTAGCTAGTTTGTGTTTGGTGGCTAATTATGTGGCAAATGTAAAAGGCTTAGAGTACCTGAACCCAGAAACAGCTCAAATAGTGATGCAAACTGCACCTTTTATGCTGATGATAGGGGGAGTGGTGTTTTATAAAGAACGTTTAAATCGACTTGAAATCTGCGGTGTTGTAATGCTTTTCTCTGGCTTGATTTTATTTTTTAATGACAGACTAGCTGATTTATTTTTGTCTTTGAGTCAATTTACCACGGGTGTATTAATTATTTTGTTTGCAGCTACCACTTGGGCCGCTTATGCATTAATGCAAAAACCTCTGCTAAAAGTACTCACGGCAAAACAATTAACCTTGTTAATTTATATTATTGGTTTTTGTGTATTGTTACCATTCTCTGACGTGTATCAATTGATGAATATGCAACTGGTGCATGTACTAGCCTTATTGTTTTGTTGTGCGAATACCATAGTTGCATACGGTGCGTTTACCGAAGCCCTTAACATATGGCAGGCTGCTAAGGTCAGTGCAGTATTGGCTATGGCTCCTATTTTCACTTTTTTAAGTATGTCAGTGGCAGTGAGTTGGCTGCCACAACATTTCACACCTAGCTACCTTGATTATTGGGCATATATCGGCGCGGCCGTCGTTATCATTGGCTCTGCATTAACGGCTTTAGGCAGAACGAAGGTGTGAAGTCTACCTTTTGTCACAGCACCGATAAAAAAGCCTGTCACAAATGTAAGTAGTAAACTGTGGTTATTTTTTTCCACATCTGCATTTAATAATGTCAACTTCACATCATTGTTTATTTATAGTATTCACAAAACTAATAATACTTTTGAAGCGTATTATTGGGTTACGGTGATGTTAAATAACATTTAAACAAACTATTCAGCTCGATTTTTGTCACGTGTTAGAATGGTTTATGACCCAACTAAAGGTAAATGTTTTGTTTGATTTTTGTGTGGTTGGAGGGGGAATGGTCGGTTCGGCTATGGTTTTAGGCTTAGCAAAGCTTGGCTTTAAGGTCGCTGTCATTGAACCTTCTATGCCTGTGCCATTTGACTCTACACAGCCACCTGATATGCGGGTTGCTGCCATTAGTTTAACGTCCGAAGCGATACTACAAGATTTAGGTGCATGGGCACATATCAAAAATATGCGTTTATGCCCATACAAACGCTTATCAGTATGGGATAAGCCATCTTGTCGTACGAATTTTGATTGTAAGGCTATAGGCCAGCCTCATCTTGGTCATATTATTGAAAATCGACTGGTTCAACTGGGTTTGCATGCTGCCATCGTGAACAATCACAACGTCGTTTTTTATGAGAACCTAAAAGTCACGGATATAACGTCTAATGATGTTTCCCAGATTACCCTAGAAGATGGTCAGATTATAAAAGCAAAACTGCTTATAGGTGCTGACGGTGGGAATTCTGTGGTTCGTGAAGCTGCCAACATCGGTGTGCAAGGTTGGCAATATTCACAGCAGGCGTTAGGTATTCAAATAAAAACCAATGATGTGCAACAAGATATTACTTGGCAACAATTTACTCCTGATGGACCCATGGCTTTTTTACCTCTGTATGACGGTTTTGCATCGCTTGTTTGGTATAACAGTGCAAATCAGATAAGACAATTAAAAAGTTTGTCGAAAGAAAAGTTAAAACAACATATATTGCAACATTTTCCAGCCGATTTGGTAGATTTTGAAATACTTGATGTCGCGAGTTTTCCGTTGACTCGCATGCATGCGAATCAATACTTCAAGGGAAATGCTGTGCTAATTGGTGATGCAGCTCATACCATCAATCCATTAGCGGGTCAGGGAGTGAACTTAGGCTTTAAGGATGTGGCCGCATTGCTTGATGTTATTCGTCAAGCGCTTGTAATACATGAACACGCAGTGATATTACAGCCAAATAGTTGTTCTAATTGGTTAAAACAATACGAAGAAAATCGTCGTCGAGATAATTTAATCATGATGAGTGCCATGGATTTGTTATATTCATTATTTAGCAACAGTAATATGCCATTCAAGTTGTTACGTAACCTAGGCCTAAAGTTGGCAAATAATGCAGGTCCAATAAAAAATAACGCTATGAAATATGCAATGGGTTTGGCATAAAATTCTAGTTTTTTAAAACACTAACAAATCCCAATAGAAAGGTAGGTAGTAGATGGCAGTATTAATTATTTTAGCCGTATTGTTTATTGCTCTAATTGTTGTCGTTCCATTGATTGAGCGTTCTAAATTTAGAATGTCGGGCGAACAAATGGGTCAGTTGGGTCGCTGGATATTACCTTTGTTGGTGGTTATGGTGATCATTCAATTGGTTATGCACTACGCTAATTAAAACGCTTACCTTCAAAATATTTCACTTTATCTTTCAGATTAAATAGGCAGATTAAATGGCAGTTCATTGGTATCCCGGGCATATGCACAAAGCTCAAAAAGAAATAAAAGAGGCGTTGCCACAAGTTGATGTACTAATTGAAGTGCTTGATGCACGTATTCCCTATTCTAGCGAAAACCCGATGATTGCTCAGCTACGAGGTGACAAGCCCTGTATCAAGGTTTTGAGTAAAACTGACCTTGCTGATCCAGATGTTACCGCCGCATGGCAGGAATTTCTTGAGCGCGAAAGATCAGTTAAAACCTTTACTTCAACTACTGAAGAGCCAGCCAAGATGAAACAAATCTTGGAATTGTGTAGAAAAATGCTGCCAGAAAAAGACGCTAGCGTAAAAGCTATTCACACGATGATCGTCGGAATTCCCAATGTGGGTAAGTCAACTCTTATCAATATTCTAGCTGATCGTGTGATTGCTAAAACAGGTAACGAAGCGGCTGTCACTAAAACCCAACAACGCATTAGCTTGGGCAATGGCATTACCTTATTTGATACGCCAGGCATATTGTGGCCAAAATTAGAGAATCCAAACAGTGGTTATCGATTAGCCTCTACTGGCGCAATCAAAGACACCGCTATGGAATATGACGATGTAGGCTTTTTTGCTGCAGATTATTTAATAAAGACCTACCCAGAATTACTTAAAGCGCGTTTTGAGTTAGATAACATACCTAACACTGAAATTGAGTTTCTGGAGCTAGCAGCAGCTCGGCGTGGTGCTTTAATGACGGGTGGTAGAGTTAATCTGCATAAAATATGTGAAGTATTAATTAACGAATTACGATCTGGAAAACTTGGCCGCATTAGTCTCGAAACACCTCCGATGATTGAACAAGAGGTGATAGAAATGGCTGCAGTAGCCGCTAAAAAAGCTGCTGACAAAGTCGACCGTAAGGAACGTTTTAAAACTGGTTCGCTAACGCCTGATAAAAAAGATCGTAAAGAAAAACGCGATAACGATAGGGCAGAGCAGTCGGCACGTATGAAAAAACAATCAAGTCGCAGGAAATAATGACACGACTTACGATGTTTACCTGATGCAGGATTGTAATTCTTGTGGCAAATGCTGTGTTAAATACAGTAATGGCGATTTGTCTGCATCAGATCAAGACATCGATATGTGGGAGCTGTTTAAGCCTGATATTGCAGCGTATGTAAAAAAGGGCTTAATTTGGTTTTCACCACAAAGCGGTAAACAGTTATCTTTGTGTCCTTTTTTACGAGAAGGTAAAAACCCAGACGAGCCATTAAAAACCAGGTATACCTGCGATATCTACTACGACCGCCCTGAGGATTGTCGCTTCTACCCTGTAACCGTTAAACAAATGATTAACGATGAATGTGAGATGTTACAACCAGCAGATCTGCTCAACCCCAAACAGGCACAAAAAGATTTAGATCAGCTGTTATCAGACAGCCGTCCAGCATTTGATAAATGTTAAGAGGGTTGCCTAAAGGTGGAAAATATATGTTCAATCATCACAGTTATATCTTGCTGCTGTGAACAGTTTTTTGAATAGATCACCAAGCCCATAATTTGCATTTGTAGCCATTTACCTAATTGTACAGGGTTGGCTGTTTGGCTTAATAATTTAAGTTGTTGTGCTTGAGTGAATAGTTCTGTAAATTTTTGTTGAATTTTTTGTAAGCCTGACAACGCATGAGTGTGTAATTTAGGCTGACTTGTTTCTAACTCTGATACGGTTTTGACCAGCAAACAAACCTTACAGTTTTCTAATTTACCTGCAACAAAAATAAAATCCCTTACGAAGTCTTTTAACGCCTCTAGTGGATGAGTCGCCAACTGGTTATATTTATCTATTTTGATTAGGCTTTGTTCAACATAACAATCTAACACCTGTAAAAACAACGCCTCTTTACTACCAAATCCTGCATAAATACTACCAGGACGCATATCAAGACGCTCCTGTAAGTCACGCATTTTGGTGCCTTGATAGCCTTTTTGCCAAAAAAGTTGAGTGGCTTTATTTAATGCCTCTGCACGTTCGTATTTCAAAATATGCAACCTTATGATGTGATTTATTTGAACAGTTGTTCAAATTTAACTTGAACAACTGTTCAAGTCTAGTTATATTAATTGAATACCGTCTATTAATGAAAGAGAGAAATATGAGTAATTTTGAATTGTATAACTTAGAAACTGCGCCAGAAGCTGCGCAACCTTTATTAGAAAAATCAATAAAAGGTTTTGGTATGCTGCCTAATCTTCACGCCGTTATGGCTGAGTCACCTGCTTTGCTAGACGCATATCAAAAATTACATGAGTTGGCGCAAAATGCGTCCTTCGATAAAGATCAGCTGACTGTGGTGTGGCAAACTATTAATGTTGAGCATGGCTGCCATTATTGTGTACCTGCTCATACTGCTATTGCGAATATGATGAGCGTCGATGCAGAAATAACAGAAGCTTTGCGTAATCAATCACCTCTTAAATCCGCTAAATTACAAACCTTGCGAGATACAACTCTGCTAATGGTTAGAAATAGAGGCATTATTGAACAGGCTGATATAGATACATTTTATACCGCAGGTTTTAACAAACAAAACTTACTCGATATTGTGCTTGTTTTGGCGCAAAAAGTGATGAGTAATTTTACTAATCATCTGGCTGATACACCCGTTGATGATGCATTTCAGGCATTTTCTTGGAGTAAATAACAAAATCTAAAATTATTATTTAATCAAAGGGGCATCGATGAGCCCCTTTGATTGTGTTTTTTAAGTTTCGTAGCTAATCCCAAATTCCTTTTTCTGATTTACCCTGTATTTCACAATCACCCGCTTTGTAACTAATTTTTTTGCCACTATCTCGTTTGGCAAAATAGTCTTTACTAATAGAAACGATAGTGGGGGTCATCAAAACCAGTGCGGTAATATTGATCACTGTCATTAGACCTAATGCCATATCTGCCATCGCCCATACTTCTGGCAATGCAGCCATAGAGCCCCATAGGATCATCAATAAATAACCCACTGTATATGCAGATCGGCCTAATTTATTGTCTAGTTTAAACATGTGTAGGTTACTTTCACCGTAAGCATAGTTCGCAACAACGGAGGTGAACGCAAATAAACTGATGGCAGCTGCGACAAAATCACCACCGCCTTCACCTAAGTGAGAGCTCATAGCATCTTGAGTCAGGCGTATGCCTTCCATGCCTTCACCTGATGCACCGCCAGCTAATAAAATAACGATTGCCGAACACGTACATAAAATCATAGTGTCGATAAACACACCCAGCATTTGAACATATCCCTGGGATACTGGGTGGTTAGGATTAGGTGTAGCACTTGCAGCGGCATGAGGCACACTTCCTGAGCCAGCTTCGTTAGAATACAAGCCGCGTTGCACGCCATGTTTAAATGCTGCGCCCATTGCGCCAGCGCCAGCTTCTTGTAGGCCAAATGCTGAACTAATAATATCCCACAACATCGCTGGTACTAATTGAATATTTAAGAAAGTAATTGCTAGTGTTACCATCACATAAGTCACAGCCATAAAGGGCACAACCCACTCTGCAAATTTAGCGATGGCACGTAAGCCACCTATTACGATCAATCCAGCAAAAATAATTATAACTAAACCTGAGTAAAGGGTAGGGATATCGTAAGCATGATTAAGTGCGTCGGTAATAGTATTGGCTTGAACTGCACTAAAAATAAAGCCATAACCCAAAAACAAGAACAGCGAAAATATGACGGCTAACCAACGTTTGTTTAGGCCCTGTTGAATATAATAAGCGGGACCACCACGGTATTCGCCATTTGCATCTTTAACTTTATAAAGCTGCCCCAGCACACTTTCTGCAAAACCGGTAGCCATACCAAGAATAGCAATAACCCACATCCAAAAAATAGCACCAGAGCCACCTAATGA
>JBNMPD010000076.1:0-13331 GCA_051276225.1 Flavobacteriales bacterium | reverse complement strand
TTAATTTATCTGGATGCTAATGCCACCACTCAAGTATTACCACAAGCTGCAGCGGCGGCTTTAGCCACCATGGAAACACTTTTTGGTAATCCTAGTAGTAGTCATGTATCAGGATTGCAGGCAAAACAGATAATAGATGAAACACGTCAGCAGGCAAAAACCATTATTGGTGCTGGTGACGGTAAGGTGATATTTACCAGTGGTGCTACTGAAGGCATTCAAACTGCGATTTTATCGGCGTTACAGCATGCTAAAACAATCCTTAATAGCAGTAAAAAATATTGCCTTTTATATGGTGCCACGGAACATAAGGCAGTACCTGAGTCACTTAAACACTGGAACAAAATTCTTGAAATAAATGCTGAGATAAAAGCCATTCCCGTGAATGAACTGGGTCAGCTTGATATGGGTTTTATAACAAAAGAAGTACCCAATGCCTTGATGATTTGTACCATGGCGGTTAATAACGAAACCGGGGTTTATCAGGACATCAATTTACTGGACCAAACCATACGTGCCAATAATAAAGATACCGCGTGGATGGTCGACTGTGTTCAATCATTAGGCAAAACAGATTTAAACTTGGCAAAAACCAGTATTGATTACGCACCGTTTAGTGGACATAAGCTGTATGCGCCTAAAGGCGTTGGTTTTATGTACATTAAAGAAACCGCAGCATTCACCCCTTTTATTGCCGGTGGCGGCCAAGAAAGTGGTTTACGCTCAGGCACTGAAAACTTACCTGGTTTAGCGGCATTAAATGTTATATTTAGTATGCTCAACACAGCGAGTGAAGATACTTTCACTGCTTTAAAAACGCTGCATTTATTTCGTCAACAAATAGCTACCGCTTTAACTCAAGCCTTTCCGGAAATTGTGTTTAATCATAGTTTCGAAAATTCAGTACCAACAACCATTAACTTTTCTATTCCTGGGTTTAGCTCTAAAGAGATTATGGATTTATTCGACGCCGCAAATATACGTGTTAGCTCTGGCTCTGCTTGCAGTTCAAAAGTGGTGGGCAGTTTTGTATTAGACGCTATGGGACTGCCTAACTGGCAAAGTGAATCGGCAATTAGGATGTCCTTCGGGCCTGCGATGACACAACAGCAGGTTGACGAAGCGTGCACAAGAATAGTGTTTGCCGCGCAAGCGTTAGGACAAAGCTGTTTAACAATAGACACCAATATCACTGCTGACAAAACAGAACTAGATGGTTTATTACAGTTTAAGGTGGGTGGAAGCTGTAGTTGGTTATATGTCGATAAAAAAACAAAATCTGCCATATTTATTGACCCCTTACCCGAGTTAACTGAGCGTATTCAAACACTGCTGACCTGTCAGGGGCTTGATTTAATTGCCGTAATCGACACTCACGGCCATGGCGATCACCAGTCTTGTCGAGCATGTCTTGTTGATGATTATTTAACTCAGCAACAAACAGACATACTTGGATGGCCAGTTCACTCAAAGACAACAATCATTGATGGCAAGCACTATCCGTACATTTTATTGGGTGATAAGTGGTTAGTTAAAGTCAACACGCCCGGCCATACCACTGACAGTACTAGCCTGTTACTTAGTGACCCTGTTAAAGATTCAACAGACAAATTGGTTGTTCATTATGCGTTTTGTGGTGATTTGATCTTAATGGATAGTCTTGGCAGAACGAATTTTTCAAGCAGTAGTGCAGCGGCTATGTTTTCAAGTTTACAGTTATTAAAAGCACTTATCGGTACTGACAGCCTTATTTGCCCCAGCCATGATTATAATAATGAGTTTACTACTAGCATTAGCGCAGAAATATCACGCAACTCGTTACTTGCACACGTTATGAATAACGAGATAAACATCAAAGATTTTTCGATTCAAAAAACATTAATGGACACACATATTGTCGACCAATCAGGCAGTGAAATTATGTGTGGTGCTTTAATAGGTGATTGCCAGAAAACATCAGTGCGTGAGTATAATAGTCACAGTTTGGCCGAGGCTTTGGAACAACCCAACAATATTAAATTAATTGACCTTCGTGAGTCTTACGAATACGCACTTCAGCATGACAAGCACTTTGAAAATAATGTGCCTTTAACTCGATTAGTAGAGTTTATGCTGCAACATAAACATAACAAACAACAACCATTAATATTAGTTTGTCGAACTGGTAGTCGTTCTCAATTAGCTGCGCAGGCACTATTACGTTTAGGTTTTGAACATGTCGGACACTTAAAAGGTGGGTATGCCTTGCACCAATACTAAGGTGTGCTGTTTTGTGTAAAGCAGCATCTGCTAACGAAAGTGATAAAATTAATCGTTCTAAATCAACCGTGCTGAATCAATAACCAGTATTTTGGTTAATTTTAGAGCCCTAAGAGTTTTTATAATGTTTATTGTGTTAATTAGTGCCAGCTTTATCGGCCTAAGTCTAGGTGTTTTGGGATCAGGCGGAGCAATATTAACAGTGCCGTTGCTGATTTATGGTTTGGGTTATACTGAAAAATTAGCCATAGCAAGTGCCTTAGTTATTGTTGGTTCTATCAGTGCAACAACCGCTTTAATCGGTATAAAAAAAAAGAAGGTTAATTGGACACTTGTCCTGTACTTTGGCGGTCCAAGTATGGTCAGTGCCTATGTGGGTGCTTGGGCCAGCACCTATGTTTCTGGCTCAACACAAGTCATGGTATTGGCAATGGTGATGCTTGCAGCTGCATGGAGAATGTTTCACTCTTTTAACGTGCAATCACCTCACAAAGTCAATTGGTTGTTAACCATAATGCAGGGTGCGGGTGTGGGTTTGCTGACAGGCTTTGTGGGTGTTGGTGGTGGTTTTTTAATTGTGCCTGCTCTCGTTTTATTGGGTGGGGTAGCAATGAATCAAGCAATTTTTACGAGTTTGGTAGTGATATCAATCAATTCAGGAGCGGGATTTATTAAATATCACTCTATTCTGCACGAAAATAACCAGTTACTAGATTGGCCCACTATTAGCATAATATCAATCATAGGTATTGTGGGCAGTTTTATAGGTCAGCAGTATTCAATGAGACTGCCCCAGCAAAAAATCAAACATGCTTTTGCAGTATTCATAACCATCATGGCAATATTTATTTTATGCCAAAGACTGCTACTCAACACATGATAAGCGACTTAAAATAACCGCTTAGTTTACTGCCAATTGTGCTTATTTGAACGCTAAAGGGGCGAGCAAGAAGTGTGATTAAAATATTAAACCCAATCCGCAACCTACATCAACTAACAACTAACCAAATATTTTTTCCCATAGACTTTTAGACTTATCTGGCATAGTGGATTTGCCAGAACATCGATTAGGCACGGGAGGCAATGCGGCGGTGATAGCTGGCACACTGAAGGTGTCAGCACAGCCTGCTTTGCTTAGATTACCCGTTGCATTGTCAAAGTGAGCGATACTCAACCCATCAGGGAAACGCCTAACCAATGATTTAGGTTGTTGTTGCTGCTGATAAGCAATAAATAGCTGCATGGCGCCACTTGCACCACTTAAATTAACAGGCTGGTTGTTATCTTTGCCTATCCAACTGGTCACCAGGATATTTTTATCAAAGCCACTAAACCAACTGTCGCGATAATCATCGGTAGTCCCCGTTTTACCTGCCATATTAATGTCTGGAAATTTTGCGCGAACGCCCTTAGCGGTGCCTTCTAACGTTACTTTGTGGAGTGCATAATTCAACAAATAAGTAGCTTGTTCATCAACGCGTTGTTGTGGGGCAACATTAAATTGCCACAACAAGTCATTATCTGCAGACATAATGGCCGTAATCGAATGCAGAGGTATGTAGCGACCGGTGTTAGCAATAGTCTGGTACATCTGGTTGACTTGTAGTGGCGAAAAGTTTACCGCTCCTAATGTTAAAGCCGGGTATAACTGGAGCTCTTCTCTTACACCTAAGCGCTTAATAGTATCTGCAATATTTCCTAATCCCAAGCTCATACCTAACGACACAGTTGGCACGTTAAGTGACCGACTCAACGCTATCACTAGTGATACTTGGCCTCGGAATTTTTTATCTGAATTTTGTGGCTCCCACATTTTGCCATACGTGCTTTTAAGTTTTATGGGCTCGTCTGTTAAGTGTGTGGCTAAGTTATAGTCTTTAGGCTGCTCTAACGCAGTCAGATATATGGCGGGTTTGATCAGTGAACCGATAGAACGTTTAGCATCCAGTGCCCTATTAAAGCCTGCATAATCAACATTGCGTCCACCTACAATCGAACGAATTTCACCCGAATCAATATCTGTGACAACCATAGCTGCCTCAAAACCACTTTTGCCTAAGCGTTTTTCCTGCACAGCAACACCATCAGAAACAGCGCGCTCGGCCTTAACTTGTGCATTGGAGTCCAAGGTCGTAAATACTTTTAACCCCGACTGGCGAATATTTGGATTATCTAACACCAAACGTATCTCACGTCGCACTTGGTCCATAAAAGCGGGGTGTTTATCTTTTCTCAAGCTTGCGCCAGTGGCTAATTTAATTGGCAGCTTAACCAAATTTTGATATTCGTGGGGTGACAAGTGGTTACTTTCAAACATCGAACGCAAAACTATATTGCGCCTTTCTATTACCCGCTCTGGGTATTTACGAGGGTTGTAAAAAGAAGGGCCTTTGATAATGCCTACCAAGGTAGCAATTTCGTCAATACTCAGTTCATTCAATGGTCGGTCGTAATAAAAATAACTGGCTAAACCAAACCCATAGATGCCTGTGTCTCCATTTTGACCTAAAAACACTTCGTTTAGGTAAGCCTCGATAATCACATCTTTGCTGTACCTAAATTCTATAATCAACGCCATCATTGCTTCTTTAGCTTTTCGTACTAGAGATTTTTCACGGGTTAAAAAAAGGTTTTTAACTAATTGCTGGGTCAGCGTACTACCGCCTTGAACGGTTCGACCTGCAGAAATATTTGCCATTAACGCTCTTAAAATAGAAAGTGGCGCCACACCAACATGCTGATAAAAGTCTTTATCTTCGACTGCCACTAACGCCTGGGTCAAAATAGGAGGAACATCATTGATTTGTATCAACATGCGATCTTCGCGACCGCTGCTGACCAAACGCGTGACTAACCATGGTTCAAGATAAATATTATTGATACTTTGAAGGCTTTGCAGATCTTGGATCTGGCTGACACGCTTATTTTTAATGCTTATTTCAATGTAACGTAAACCTTCTGCGCCATGAGAAAAATCAAATTTACGACGCTGGATACGAATACTATTATTCAATACTTGGTATTCGCCAGAACTATCTGCCCGAATAACTTTTCTGTAACCTAATAGCTGTAATTCTTCTTCAATCTCATTAATGCTAATTTCTTGTTTGACGTTCAAAAACATGGGACGTGCATATATCTGTGCTGGCACTTGCCATTTATTACCAGTAAATTTTTGGATTATTTGTGCATCCAGATAAATAAAGTAAGCCGCCACCACTAGGATAAAAATAAACAACAACTTGCCCCAATGTCGCCAAAACCATCTAAAAGGATTAAGTCGTTTCCATATCGAAACATAGGGCGGTGTGTTCGAATTATTAGATTTTTTAGCTTTTGTGCTGGCAGTTTCTGATTTGGGTTTAGCGGAAACTTTACTCATGGTTTACTGCTCATTTTTTTCTTAGTGCGTGTTGTTGCTTCTGCGATAGCCGGATCATCTGGCCAGAAGTGCCGAGGATAGCGGCCTTTCATTTCTTTTTGTACCTCTTTGTAACTTCCTTGCCAAAATCTCGGCAAATCTTGGGTCGTTTGTATGGGCCGACCTGCAGGTGAAAGCAACTCAACAGTAATGGGGACTTGTTGTTGTGCAACCATTGGATGACGCTGCAAACCATAGAGTTCGGTCATACGCACCGATAACACCACACTATTACTCGAGGTATAAGTCAACTGAGCACTTCTGCCACTAGGTAAAGCCAGTCTTTTGGGTAACTGTTTGTTCAAATATTGCTGCTGTGCATAGTCTAACTCGTTGAGCAGTTGTTGTTGAAAATGACACTGCGTAAATTGCTGCCAAGTCAAGATATGCGTTAGGTAGGGGATCAGCCATCTGTCAATTGAATTGAGCAAACCAGACTCTGTAAAATCTGGCAATGCTTGCAGCGCCAAAAACGATGGGTCCCCAGTAAAATTTGCCGCCAATCGCACCCGATAAATAAGTTGCTGTACGTCTTCATCAAACGGGATCCCAGCAATGCCTTTATCCTGAATGACAGACTGCCAAATAGTCAGAATATGCTGCTCAGAAGGTCGCTTGATAGGTTGTCTGTGGATCACAATTTTGCCCATAGTCTTTTGCATTTCTGAGACTATTCTTTGATTTTCATGATCCCAGGCAACGTATTCTTTTTTCTCAATCAGATGTTGAAAATGCTGCTCAAGTTGTAACAGTGTTAAAGACTCAGCATAACGTATGTGTGCATTGTCTTGTTGTCTGTCACTGGTTTGCATGTTTGCTATGGCTAACCAGCTATGTGTGGTTAAAGCATCATCTTGGTACAATACCGCACCACTTCCATTTACCAGTTGATAACGTTGATTTTTTCTCTGTTTTGCCAGCCATTGTGGATAAGCATACCCCACTAAAATAGCCGTATCTTCGAGCGGCCATGTTAAAAGACGACACGCCAATTTCGAATGCCATTGACGGATCGTTTGCCAAATAACATTGTTTTTTTGCTGTAAAACAAAATGTAATCTAGCAGCTAAACTTGCCCCGTTAGTATTTCTGCCCATGGGATCTTTATTTTCGATTAGTGCCGCTAAAGCACACGCCATACTTAGGTGCTCTGAACTCATCTTGGCACTTTTAACTAACATAACCGCGATGCTAGGATGGCAACCTAAGCCATGAGCTTTGCGCCCTAAAGCAGTGAGCTTTTTGTTGACGTCCAACAGTTCAAGCTGTCTTAAGAGGCCAAAACCTTGGGAAAGCTGGGCATCACTGGGATAATCTTGCAGAACAAGCGCCGACACATCTGTCCCCCACACTGCACTTTCTAAAATAAAACTGCTCATGTCACTGTGCATGATTTCAGGCGTACTTTGTTTGGCTAACCGACTGTGTTGCTCTTTGCTCCATAATCGGTAACAGGTGCCAGCCATCAAACGCCCGGCTCTACCTGCGCGCTGCGTGGCCGAAGCCTGCGATATTTTTTGGCTCTGCAGGTGAGTAATGCCACGATTTAATTGAAAAATAGCTTTTTTCTCAATGCCACTATCGATCACCACTTCTATGCCTTCGATGGTTAAACTGGTCTCAGCAATATTGGTTGCTAAAACAATTTTTCGTTTTCCATCTGGGTGTGGTAACAAAGCTTGTTGTTGTTCATTTTTCGATAATTCAGAAAACAACTTTAGCACTTCAACATCAGTTGCGAGGTTTTGTTTAGAGTCCTGGCTAAAGTGTTGGCTCAAATACTGGGCAGCTTTATTAATGTCGGCGGCACCCGGCAAAAAAACCAAGAAGTCATGTTTATGTTCAGCAAAGACTTGGATAACAAGTCGACTGATTTTTTCAAACACATGTGAACTTGAGTTGTCGGCTTGATAAACGATTTCTACAGGGTAACTCTTACCTTGAGACTCTAACAATTTAGCTGCGGGTAATAATTCTCTCAGTGCAGCAACATCGAGTGTGGCTGACATCACTAATAAACGTAAGTCGTCTCTCAGAGCTTGCTGAACTTCAATACATAACGCCAAAGAAAAGTCAGCATGAACACTGCGTTCATGAAATTCGTCAAATATCACTAAACCCACATCAAGTAATTCGGGCTGGTTTTGTAACATCCGCGTTAAAATGCCTTCTGTGACAATTTCTAAACGTGTGTTAGCTGTGACTTTGACTTCACCTCTAATTCGATAGCCCACTGTTTGCCCAACAACTTCACCCAATTGGCTAGCCAAATACGCAGCAATATTTCTGACAGCAATCCGCCTTGGCTGCAACAAGATGATTTTTTTATCTTTAAATACAACTAATTTGAGCAAAGACAGAGGCAAACAGGTCGACTTTCCAGCGCCAGGAGGCGCTACAACGATAGCATCACCAACCATGAGTTGTTGATGCAATGCAGGCAAAATATGTTTAACAGGTAACAAATGACATCTCTTTGGGTTTAAATAAAAATATGCGTAGCGTATCTTTCGAAGATTATAACAAACAAAATGGGTGACAGTATGCGAGCATTTTTTGGTTTATCACCTGACGTCAAAACTAAATTGGCTATAGAGGTTTGGCGGAATAAAGCATTTCATCACTTTGATGCACCCGTACCAGCAGCCAATTTTCATGTCACGTTAGCTTTTTTGGGGCAAGTCATACCTAAGCAGCTCGATGAATTGTGTGAGTCAGTTAACCAAATAACTGATATACACACATTTGATGTTTCACTTAACCACGTGGGTTATTGGTCAAAACCTAAAGCCCTTTGGCTAGGTTGCAAAGATACCCATAATGAACACCTGCAACTTGCCAAAAACCTATCTCAAATAGCTAACTCGATAGGTTTGCAAATACCTAAACAAGATTATATCGCGCATCTTACTCTTGCTAGGAAGTGCTCGGTCAATCCAACAGCACCTTTAATCGAACCAGCATTTACTTGGCGTAATGCAGAGTTTCATTTATTTGAGTCGGTATTAGGTAAAAAAGGGGTGTCTTATCACATTAGGCATTCTTGGCTATTGGCTAGAGTGTTTGCTTTTAAATCAACCTGAGATCTGAATCTTATGTATTGGGGCTATGTATTGGTTTTTTGTATTAGGATGATCCTGAAATAACTGTTTTTGTTCTTTACCCCATCGGCTTTAGCAAGTCACAATAAGAAATAGTCAGAATTAGGGTTTTATGAGTTATGCAGCAAACATTTAGATTGGTCATCGATTGTCCAGATCAAGTAGGGCTAGTCGCAGCCGTTAGTCAATTTTTAGCTGACCAAGAAGCCACAATTATTGAGGCTAATCATCATACAGATCAGCAAACGCGTCGTTTTTTTATGCGCCACGAGATCAAAGCTGAATCTATCAATATGAGTATTGAAAGTGTGAAGCAAGCTTTTAAGCCTATTGCTGAAAAATTCCAAATGAATTGGAAAATTGCCGATTCGAATAAAAAACAAAAAGTAGTGATGCTGGCCAGTCATGAATCTCATTGTTTGATGGATATTTTACATCGCTGGCATAGCGGTGAATTACTTTGTGATATTCCGTGTATTATTGCCAATCATCCACAATTAAAACAATTTGCAGACTGGCACGGTATTCCTTTTCATTGGGTCGATTTTAAAAATCAATCAAAAGAAAATGCCTTTGCTGAGGTAGAAAACCTCATCCAAACCTATCAAGCTGATTTAACTGTGCTCGCTAGGTTTATGCAGATTATTCCTGAGTATCTTTGCAACAAGTTAGCAGGTAAAGCGATCAATATTCATCACAGTTTTTTACCTTCTTTTGCAGGTGCAAAACCTTATCTACAAGCCTATAATCGAGGCGTTAAGTTAATCGGTGCTACCTGCCATTATGTGACTAGCGATTTAGATGAAGGGCCAATTATTGAGCAAGAAGTGATGCGTATTAGTCATAGCGATACCTCTGACGATATGGTGCGTAAAGGCAAAAACTGCGAGAAAATAGCCCTAGCCAATGGTGTTCGTTACCATTTAGAAGACCGCGTCATTATTCACAAAAACAAAACGGTAGTATTTGCTTAATGTCTATCTACTTAATACGCCACGGCCAAACCAACGGCAACAGCGATAGAATTATACAAACGCCTGATACACCACTTTCAGAACTAGGACAGCAACAGGCCAAACAACTTGCACGGCGATGTCAGAATATTCCCATCACAAAAGTCATCTGCAGTGATTATCTACGTACCCAACAAACAGCGGCACCATTACATGCATTAAATCAGTCCTCATTCAGTCTTCACCCCCTGCTAAGAGAAAGAAATTTTGGGGATTTGCGTGGCAAAGCTTATGACGATATTGATACTGATTTTTTTGCTGAAGGATTCGCCCCACCTAATGGTGAAACCCATCAACAATTTGTAGAACGCGTTAATTTTGCGTGGGAATTTATATTAACGAGCTATCACAATACATCGGGAAGTTTAATTGTGATGACTCACGGCTTAGTATTACGCGAAGTGATTAAACAACGTTTAATTGTTGATGACCTTATGCTGCCACTATCGGACTTTCAAAATACATGTATTACTGAGGTAGATGGAACAGATAAAAAAACGGTCTTAAGATTGTGCGATGCGGATCATCTAGATAAAGTGAGTGTCTCTGGGACTGCGGTTTAAATCAGTGACTAAACTGACTCAGAAATACCCATTGTAACTTAATCCAATTTTGTTATTGGTAGCGCCGCTTTCAAAAACCTCACTGTAATAATGTGAAGCCCTCCACTTTTGACTTGACGCTGACCATTCCCAATAATGGTCATTCGCGAAACCTTCGGTGCGTGCATTAAATAACCACTGTGTATTTTTTGGTAAATGCAGTTCAACACCTTGGCTTGTTTTAAACTCAGTTTTTGATTGGGTAATCACCCCAAGCCCGATGCTAATATTATGACTAAGTTGATATCTGGGTATAAAAGAAAGCTCTTTTAAGGAAATCTTTTGATTAAACACCCCCCAAGAATGTCTACCTTTGAAATAACCCAATCCTATTTCTAAGACAATATTTTCCGTTAAAGGCTGTTTCAAGGCGGCTAAGTACTCTTTTTGCTTGCAACCACTAAACTTTATGCCCGACTTCAGCATTTTAAATTCGACGTTTTGAGGAGCCCAAGTTTGCAACCAGCTTAAGGTTATTGCCAGTGTATCTGAACTGGCAGAGCAATAACTCGATACCAGTAAACATAGGGCCAGTAAAACTGACTTCATTTATGCACTCAACTTGTATTTCAAAGTGATTATATTTTAGCCAACCCACATCTAAATACCGTATGCCCAATGTAATTTTAGTATGACAATACATACTAATCTGGTGATCTATAATATCGACGATTAAGCCCATACCCACTTGTACTTTGATGCCAGAACATTACAATCTTAGGCTGTTAGGGAAATACTGACGAAATAAATTAAAATTATAAAAAATCATTTGATAGGAAATTATGAACACTAAACTAGCAGCGCTATTAAGTAGTGCGGTGATAGTTGCATTAAGCGCATGTAGCGAACCCACAACACCCGCTAAAAACCAATCAACACAGTCCATATCCGAGACAAAATTGGCACAACACAACCCATTATTAGCAGAGTTTACAGGCCCTTATGGTGGTGTACCTGCTTTCGATAAGATGGATTTGGCAGATCTTAAGCCAGCATTAGAAAAAGGTATGGCACTCAATTTAGCTGATGTTGATGCCATAGCAAATAACCCAGAACGTGCAAATTTTCAAAATACTATCGTGGCGTTAGAAAAATCTGGCAGCGATTTAAGTAGAGTATTTCGCTATTGGGGCATTTGGAGTTCAAATAAAAACAGCCCTGAGTTTCGAGATATCCAAAAAGAAATGGTGCCAAAAATCTCTGCATTTAATTCAAGCATTACGGGTAATGAAAAGCTATTTGCTAAAGTGAAAGCAGTCTACCAAAGTGAAGAATTGAAGACTCTTACCCGTGAAGAACAGCGAGTCACATTGCTTACCTATAATAGTTTTGCAAGCAACGGCGCAACATTATTAGGCGAAGCCAAGGCACGATACGCAGCAATTAATCAAGAAGTAGCTGGGTTACAGACCCAATTTGCTAACAACATATTAGCTGACGAAGAAAACTACGTGTTGTTTCTAAACGATGGGCAGTTATCGGGTTTGTCAGAGTCCTTGATCTCGGCTGCGGCAAATGCCGCCAAAGACCTTGGGAAAGAAGGGCAATACGCTATCACTAATTCTCGCTCATCGATGGACCCATTCTTAACCTATTCTGACGAGCGGCAACTCAGAGAAAAGGTGTGGACAACTTATTATAACCGAGCTAACAATGGTGATGAATTTGATAATAACGAACTCATTATCAAAATCCTCACTTTACGTGATGAACGTGTTGCGCTGCTAGGTTACGACAATTATTCACAGTGGCGCTTAGAAGACAGAATGGCAAAAAATCCAAAAAATGCTATGAACTTGATGACCAAAGTTTGGCCTGCGGCAATTGCACGTGTGAAAGAAGAGGTCACAGATATGCAGGCAATAGCGGACTCTGAAGGTGCTAAAATTAAAATCGAACCTTGGGATTATCGTTATTACGCTGAAAAAGTACGCAAAGACAAATATTCTCTTGATTCAGACGAAGTGAAACAATACTTACAACTGGATAAATTACGCGATGCGATGTTTTATGTAGCAGGGCGATTGTTTAACTTTAATTTCACACCTGTACCTGAAGGTTCAGTTTCGGTATTCCATGCTGATGTTAAGGTCTGGGAAGTCAAAGACAAAACCTCCGGTGAACATATTGGTTTGTGGTATTTAGACCCATTTAGCCGCAAAGGAAAACGCTCCGGCGCTTGGGCCACCACCTATCGTAGTCATACTACATTTGATGGTAAAAAAACGGTTCTTTCCTCTAATAACTCTAATTTTGTGAAGGGAGCCGATAGCCAACCTACCTTGATATCTTGGAGTGATGCAGAAACTTACTTCCACGAATTTGGCCATGCCTTACACTTTTTATCTGCGACTGTTGTTTATCCAACTTCTCACTCTGGCGTTCGAGATTACACTGAATTTCAATCTCAGTTATTAGAACGTTGGTTAACAACAGATGAAGTGATTAATAACTACTTGGTGCATTACAAAACGGGTGAACCTATTCCTGCCGATCTAGTAACCAAAATAAAAAAGGCAGCTACTTTCAACGAAGGTTTTAAAACAACTGAATATTTGGCATCAGCCATTATGGACTTGCTGTACCACTCTACTGATCCTGACCTAATCAAACCACAGGCTTTTGAAAAAGAGCAGCTAACCGCTCTGGGTATGCCAGAAGAAATGGTTATGCGTCATCGCAGCACTCAATTCGGGCATGTGTTTTCAAGTGAAGGGTATTCATCAAGCTATTATGGCTATATGTGGGCAGAAGTACTTACATCTGACGCAGCGGAGGCCTTTGCTGAAGCGCCGGGTGGTTTCTATGATAAAAATATAAGTGAAAAACTAGTTGATCACTTATTTTCTATTCGTAATGCCATGGATCCGGCCGAAGCTTATCGTTTATTCCGTGGACGTGATGCAAACGTTGAAGCATTGATGCGAGATAGAGG
>JBNMPD010000075.1:0-13471 GCA_051276225.1 Flavobacteriales bacterium | reverse complement strand
AAAGCAATAATATTAGTGATCCGGGTTGGATTAAAGTTTTCTGAGGACGTTTTATCAATTCCTGACCAAACCCAAGCGTGTAATGTTTGCTTAAACATTTTCAAATCCTTTTAAAAATATGTAGAGAGACTAGAGTGTAGTCCACCCTTTACACTTTGGATTAGACTTTGCCTAAGCGACCTTAAAATCCGCGATTAAGACTAAATTAGTCGCTTAAATCTATGGTGCGTTAACTCAGCAATGTTGATCTCCCTCAGAATTGACGAAACCGAGAAGCTAACTGCTCCAGCTATTAAGGACGGGTGGGTTGCAAAGTTGTCTATATTTCAGGCGCGAAGCGCAACGTTTGTCATTTTTGACTTAGTTGCCCTTGCTTTTAAACGTCCGCTGAGTCTGACACTTTTAAGAGGTTTGCATATAAAACGTTAGTTTTAGTTGTCTAACTGCTCAACAAACTCTATTGCACGACCAATGTAATTAGCTGGGGTTAGTGTTTTGAGTTGTACTTTGGCGTTATCAGGTATGGATAATGTATCGATAAAATCAGCCATAATTTGATGATTGATTTTTTTACCTCGTGTTAACTCTTTAAGTTTTTCATAAGGCTTTTCAATACCATAACGGCGCATCACTGTTTGCACAGGCTCTGCTAATAATTCCCAATTGTTGTCTAACTCATTGCGTAAACTTTGCTCATTCACTTGCAGCTTACTAATTCCTTTTAAAGAGGACTGATAAGCTATGATCGAATACCCCACACCCACACCTAAATTTCTGAGTACGGTTGAGTCAGTTAAATCTCGTTGCCATCTAGAAACTGGCAACTTACTGGCCAGATGCCCAAACATGGCGTTGGCTAAACCCAAATTACCCTCTGAATTTTCAAAGTCGATTGGGTTAACTTTATGAGGCATGGTTGAAGAACCAATTTCGCCGGCAATAGTTTTTTGTTTAAAGTGACCAAGGGCGATATAACCCCATACATCCCTATTAAAATCTAGCAAAATAGTATTGAATCGAGCGACTGCGTCAAACAACTCTGCAATATAATCATGTGGTTCAATTTGTGTGGTAAAGGCGTTAAAAGTAATACCTAGGCCTGTTACAAATTCTTCTGCAAAGGTATGCCAATCAAGATCAGGATAAGCGCTAAGGTGTGCGTTGTAGTTACCTACAGCGCCATTTATTTTGCCTAATATGTGTACTTCTGCAATTTGTTTACGCTGGCGTTGCAAACGGATCATGACATTGGCCATTTCCTTACCCATAGTGGTGGGAGAGGCGGGTTGTCCGTGTGTACGCGCCATCATAGGAACTGATTTTAACTCTATAGCTAAACGTTTAAGTTCTGAAATCAACTTATCGCAGTAAGGTAAAATCACTTCACTTCGGGCTTCAGTTAACATCAATCCGTGAGATAGGTTGTTGATGTCTTCTGACGTGCAGGCAAAATGTATAAACTCATTCACCGCTTGAAGCTCAGGCATATGGGCTACTTTTTCTTTTAAAAAGTATTCTACAGCCTTCACGTCGTGATTAGTGGTGCGTTCGATATCTTTAATACGTTGTGCGTCTGCTTCAGAAAATTCACTTACAATATTGTCTAAAAATAAATTCGCTTGTGAGCTCAGCGCTGGAACTTCTTGAATGTCTGTGGTGGCTGCTAATTTTTGTAGCCAACGCACTTCTACGATTACACGGTATTTCAGCAATCCGAATTCGCTAAAGATGTGTCTTAATTCAACTGTTTTACTTCCATAACGACCGTCTACTGGGGAAACCGCTGTGAGTGCAGATAGTGCAGATAAGTTCATTAAATACTCCTAATTTGGCGTGCTGATATTTTTTAACGTGTTTTCTGCGCTATCTAATATTTGTTGGCGATTAAACAATATATGTCGGCGTTTACCACCAAGTTGACGCCATAAAACAGCTGCTCGCACACCTGCTAACAATAAAGCACGTACTCGATGCTGGTTATCAGGAAGCTTCAACATTTCTGGGTCTCCTGCCACTTGGATTTTTCTAGCGATAGGACTCACTACATCAGTATAAACACTGGCTAAGTTACTCAACATTTGGTTATCAGTGAGGTCTAAATGAAGCTGTTGTCGTTGAACATTGGATATACGATCGCCTAATGCGGCCATAGATTTTTTGCTGGCACTCAACTTGCGCTCAATAGATAACAAATTCGCAATATAGCGCGTAATTTCCACATCTTTATTAGTTGATTGACCACTAAGTTGTGCCAACAAGGTTTGGTAACCCAACGCTAATTGACTGGTATCGCCAAATATCTGCTCAGTATTTTCTGAATTAGTAATGGTGATACTACTTAACGATGTCATTAAAGCTTGGTTATCAAATTCATTGCCTCGGGCGATGTATTTCACTAAGGCAGCTGCTTGGCACAAGCCAGCTAAAGCGATGTTGCTTTCATAAAATCGATGTTTATTATTACTCATTAACGGATATAATTCTCTATTATGCCACCACCCAAACAAATCTCGTTTTGGTAAAAAACGGCAGATTGACCTGGGGTAACAGCTTTTTGTGGTTCATCGAATTCTACCAACAGACTGCCATCAGTATTGGGCGTGATTTGGCATGGAATATCTTGTTGGCGATAGCGGGTTTTCACTGAACATATAATCGGTTGTTGTGGGCCTTTGCGATCAACCCAATGCAACTGGTTAGCTAACAACCCAGTTGAGTAAAGGCGAGGGTGATTGGCTCCTTGGCCTACAATTAGCACATTACGTTCGATGTCTTTTTCCACAACGTACCAAGGCTCTTCGCCATACTCTTTCATACCACCAATCAACAGGCCTTTACGTTGGCCTAAGGTGTGATACATCACCCCCTCGTGTTTGCCGATAGTTTTTCCTTCAGCCGTTTCAATTTCCCCCGGTTGTGCAGGTAGATATTGTGCCAAAAAGTCTTTAAATTTACGTTCACCGATAAAACAAATACCCGTACTGTCTTTTTTATCGTGGGTGACTAAATCTTGCTCCAAGGCTATTTCTCGTACCCGAGGTTTTTCTAAATGACCAATAGGAAAAAGTGTCTGAGCGATATGCTGTTCGCCTAACGTATATAAAAAATAGCTTTGATCTTTGTTATCATCTAAGCCACGTAACATCTGCCAATTACCAGTCTCGTTTGAGCGCTGCACATAATGACCTGTAGCAATATAATCTGCGCTTAATTCTTCTGCTGCAAATTCAAGAAAGGCTTTAAATTTGATTTCTTTATTGCACATGATGTCTGGGTTAGGCGTGCGACCTGATTTGTACTCTGCTAAAAAGTACTCAAATACGTTATCCCAATATTCAGCCGCAAAGTTAATAGTATGCAGCGTGATACCTAACTTATCTGATACCGCTTTGGCATCTTTTAAATCCTCAGCAGCGGCACAATACTCATCATTATCGTCTTCTTCCCAATTCTTCATAAACAAGCCTTCAACCTGATAGCCTTGCTGTTTGAGTAAGTATGCAGAAACCGAAGAGTCAACACCACCAGACATACCTACCACTACTTTAATTTGGCTATTGTCTTGTGCGTGGTCTGTGGTTTGAGGTTGTTGAATCATAAAGTAAATAAAATTTTATTTGCCTAAAAATGGAGGCGTAGTTTATCAGTTATTCTAGGTGAAATCATTAGCTTAATCATGAGATTTGGGTATATGAAAGTAGTGGAATATTGTGTTTTTAATCCTATGTGTTGACGCTTATTGTCATTCAGTACGGCTTAAGACTAACTTTTACTGCAGCCAGAAAGGTACACACAAACTGTTCGGATAATATTATGCTCGCTACGTCCCCGGCGCGTATGCATATAGTGATATTTGTGCTGCAAACTTGCTGAGGCTATTTTTAATTGTTCCAACAATTATTGGTGAACATGCAAAGGATGATCCGTGGAGGATTACAAAGGCCGCCTCGCAGATTATCTGTCATAAAAAATGCCGTTTATAGGCAATGCTTTCATCCAACTATGACTTCAATTTAGCAAAATAGCGCTGGAGTTTAACAGCTCCGATTCGCCCAGTTGAACAGCTCAAAAAGACACCTGCATAGGCAGTTAGGTAGAATAACCTATGAGCACGGGGATGGCGTTGCATTTATCGAAAGGTCGATGTTGTCACGCAGTAACCAAGAGTCATTCATCATCGGTGTGTGACTAATGTGGATAATTAATATTAAGCACAAAAGGTGCATTCAATTTGCATTCATCGCGGCAATTGCCTGTCAATTGGCTTACTAAATTTTTCTTAGCACTCTAATTTTATTATAAAGTTGCGTCATAAAGGTCAAAGTAACTCATCAACAATGAGCATAAGTAAGAAGGTTTCACGTTCAATTGATAAGCCTTTTTTATCACTATTTTTCATAGTGTATTTATTGTGTTTAATGGCGTCATGAATATTTAACCACGTTGGGCGCATGCCGTTGTGTATCTCGTAATCTTCGAGTTGTGTCTGCCCTAATTCATCATGAATGTTGCAAGTAAAGCAATATGAATTCATGTGCATGGTATCTAGGTTATTTTTATACCATGGACGAAATTCTTCATAACGGCCAAAAGGGACAATATTAGTAATGTCCCTAGCACCTGTTTCTTCTTTTAGCTCTCGAATAAGCCCTTCAATAATATCTTCTCCTTCATCAATACCGCCGCCGGGAAGGGTGTAATCGTGGTATCGCTGCGTATAAAGCATCAGAATGTTTTCACCATTTAAAACAATAGCGCGAGTTGCTTGGCGGCTAAATAAAAAAGAGCTGTTAGGGTCTGCTTCAGGATGAATGGTAGTTTTTAGTAGGCGCATGTTATAACTGATTAAGTATAAAACGCAGCAGTCTACCGAATCCAAAAACCATTGTACTGTTAGTTATGTAATGTGAAGACATTTTAAACGCAGTTGTTCACTTTGGAATCAATTACGATGAGAGCAAAATTATAATAGTTGTCCTATTTATATTTTTTAAAAAAACCACACACCCACGGTAATTAAATCAGATATTGATAGCTATTTATTAAGCGTCATTAAAACTAAAATAGCGACTATAGGGTTTAATTTTTTCTGTTGAGGATATTTAAAATATCGCGTCTAACAAGCTGGCCATTTATTGTATAGCAAGCATATTTTCTATGAAATACTCTGCATTGATCATGTCATATGCAAACAGTTTGCAAGCGCTTCGTCATGCCAATTATTGTAATTGATTACTATACGAAAAATATGAGGTGGCTGTATTAAATTTCAGATTGATGATTACAAACAATATTAATGCTTGAATATTCGTGGGATATCTTCAGTTTAAAAGTCAGTGTCAGTATTATTGATATCTGATGGTTGTGTTAAGCGCGAATGTTCGATAACCGTAACCTAGATAGCTAAATTCTATCACACCCTGTGAATAGTGACACTGCCATAACTCGGTTCATGCTGCGATGGATGTGACGTAGTTTCAGTCGTTGCTTCTGCTTTTATGATTGTTTTTTTATGGTCATTATCTTTTTCTATGCCTTTTTTCTCTAGGAAAATCCGTTGTTTATCACCCATAATTTTTTTTAAATTGAGTCTCTCATCTCTGGGTGGCATACCCATATAAAATCTATAACATTTGCTAAAATGCGGTGTTGAGACAAAGCCGCAAGCAGTAGATATTTCAATAATTGAGAGCGATGTTTGTTTAAGTAATTGTCTAGCGCGAGCTAGCCTTAGTTTTAAGTAATACCGAGAGGGTGTGCAGCTTAGATGTTTTTGAAAAAGCCTCTCAAGTTGCCTCCGAGATATACTCACATAACTGGCTAACTCATCTAAATGAATGGGCTCTTCTAAATTATTTTCCATCAGCGAAACTAATTCAACCAATTTAGGTTGTGTATTGCCTAAAGAGTGGCGTATGGGCACTCGCTGGTAATCTGCTTCTGAACGCAGACGATCGCATATAAACATATCAGAGATCGCAGCGACTAACTCACTACCATATTGTCGTTGAACCAGTGCCAGCATCATATCCAATGGCACAATACCGCCTGAACTGGTGAGCCTGTCCTTTGATAAAGAATACAAATGGTTGTTATTATTTGCCTTGGGGAAGTTCTCGTTAATGGAGGGTATACATTCCCAGTGGGCGCTAAATTCACGGTTATCTAACAAGCCTGCTGCTGCTAATACATATGCACCAGTGCATAAGGCACCAAGAGCGATAGCTTTTCGGTCTAATTGCTTCAACCAAGTTAGCTGAGTTTTGGTATAGCTACGCGTAATATCGACACCGCCAACCACTATAATTGTGTCTAACCCGATGGCGGTATCCATGCTTGCATTAGCCGATACTTCTATACCGTCGCTAGATTTTACTGACTCACCACTTTCGCTAATCAAAACCCATTGATATAACTCATGGCTTGACAACTGATTGGCCATACGCAGAGGAGCAATAGCCGAGGAAAAAGAAATCAATGTAAAATTATCAATCAATAGGAACCCTATTTTTTGAGGTTTTCCATTCGTAATGCGTGTTTTCATAGCTGCTCAAATAATGATTATTTTTTTTATTAGGACACCACCTTTCAAACATTATTTGATAATGTGTGTACTCAATTGTCAATAAAAATAATCCTAATTTATTCAATGACATACCATTCTAAAGTAATAAAAATGGATTTTTATTCGACTTATTTCTTTAAAGCTTAATTATTTCAGGTGTTTTCAATATTTTGACAACTATAACCACCTTCATTTTTAAATTAAGGTGCAATAGTATGATAAACCGAAGTCATTCCCGGGGGCTAAGTGGCGTTAAAAGTGATCGTAGTCAGGCCTTTTAACAACGATATAAAAAGTTTTCTGCCGGACAATTCAGGTTAAATGGATTTTTTCGATTGATATCTTGCCTAAGGTGACGTAGTTGATTATGTCGTAAAGGCATATATAACAGTCGCAGAAAAGCAAGGTGTTGTTAGCCAAAGTATCTAAAGTAACTGCATCAAGAGTACTCAATCCGACAAGTTTTTTGCGGCGTGCTGAATTTTAGTTGCCGCGAACATAACATCCAGATGTTAACCAGTGCTCATAACTCTTATTAAAAATCTAATTGTTCGGGAGATACTAATCCATGGCTGAACTTCCAAAGAAAGCTAAAGTCGTTATCATCGGTCAGGGTGGCATTGTCGGCGCATCAGTTGTGCATCATTTATTAGAATTAGGCTGGGACGATATCATTGGCCTAGACAAGTCGGCGATCCCAACTGATATTGGCTCTACCGCCCATGCATCTGATTTTTGTTACATGACTTCACACGACCAAATGAGTTGTGACACCACTATTTACAGTCGTAAATTTTTTGAAAAAATGGGTAATTACACCCGAATTGGTGGTCTAGAAGTTGCTCGCGTTGGCGACGATGAGCGCATGGAAGAATTAAAGCGAAAGGTCGGTTCTGGTAAGGCGTTCGGCTGTAATGTCAGCATGATAAGTGCTAAAGAAGCCAAACAGAAATTTCCGTTGCTCGAAGAAGATATGATCCAAGGCGCGTTGTGGGATCCTGATGCAGGTTTGGTCTCGCCTCGTTCACAAACGGTTACCGGTATCCTTATCGAAAATGCAGTGGCTACTGGCAAGTTAACTACCTTTGCGAATACCCCTGCGACGGGTATTGATATTCAAGACGGGCGTATCCGAGGTGTACAAACCGACAGAGGTTATATCGAAACCGAAAACGTCGTGGTTTGTGCGGGTATCTGGGGGCCTTTAGTAGCCGAAATGGCTAACGAAAAATTACCGATGATGCCTGTATGCCACCCGTTGACTTTTTTTGGACCCTACAATGAATTTGAAGGTACGGGAAAAGATATTGGTTATCCATTGCTTCGCGACCAAGGTAATTCCGCCTACATGCGTGACACTGGCGACCCAAAGACTGCTGAAGGGGGGCAGATAGAATGGGGTTACTACGAAGAAAATAATCCTCGTCTAGTGCGGCCAAAAGATATTTTGGAGCAACGTTTTGCACGCTTATCACCTTCGATGCTGGATCTGGATATCGAACAAATTATGGGGCCTCTGGAGCGCGCAATCGAGCTAACGCCTATTCTTGGTGAGCTTGGTTTCGATGAAAAACACTCTTTTGATGGTCTGTTATCAGTTACTGCTGATGGTGGTTCATTAGTTGGGGAATCACCAGATACACGCGGCCTATGGATATGTGAAGCTATTTGGGTAAAAGACGGCCCGGGTATGGGCAAGGTGCTTGCCGAATTGATGACGCATGGTAAAACTGAATTTGACATTGCTGGGATTGATATCGCACGTTTTTATCCTATTCAAAAATCAGATAATTATACTTATGAGCGTTGTTTTGAGTCTTCTTTGAAAATTTATAACCCGCCTGTGCACACTCGTGAACCTTACGCTAGAGGTCGTAATATTCGTCGTAGTCCATTCTGGCAGCGCGAAAAAGAACTCGGTGCACATTTTCTAGAAGCGGCAGGATGGGAGAGAGCTCAAGCTTATGCCTCTAACGAGTATTTACTAGAGAAATATGCTGACCAAGTGCCCGTTCGTGAGAACGAGTGGGACAACCGTCATTTCTGGCGTGTTGCTAATGCTGAGCAATTAGCCATGAGTGAAAGCGTGGGTATGATCAACGTATCTCACTTTGCCATCTTTGATGTGTCTGGTAAAGATGCAGAAGCATTGATGGAATATTTAAGTGTGGCTAAGATTGGAGACACCACACCTTTGGGTAAAGGTGTTTACACCCATTTTCTCGATGAGTATGGTGGCGTACGTTCTGATTTAACCATAGTGCGTATGAAGCAGGACCGCTTTCGTGTCATGTGTGGAGGCGATACAGGCCATCGAGATTATGTGTGGATGAAGCGGATGGCAGATACTAAAGGCTACAGTGTTTATATCGAAGAGCGAACTGACCATATTGCAGCGTTAGGACTTTGGGGTCCAGATGCAAGAAAAACATTACAATCCATTGTCGATAAACCTGAAGAACTAAGCTGCGAAAACTTCCCTTATGTAACGACCAAAGAAATCACTGTAAGTGGTATCCCCATCTGGGCCTTTCGTATTTCTTATGTTGGTGAGCAAGGCTGGGAGCTCTACGTACCCTTTAGCTATGGTATTACTTTATGGGACATCCTCATCGATAAAGGTGTTGTGCCTGTGGGTGCTGAAACCTATGGTAATAGTCGTCGCTTAGAAAAAAGCTTGCGTCTACAAAACGCTGATTTGTTAAGTGAATATAACCTCTACGAAGCGGGTCTATCTCGGCCTAAAGTCAAACCTGCTGATTTCAATGGTAAGGTAGCCTATTTAGAACAGCGTGAACGCGAACATCAGCCAGCTTATATGTGTACTATGACTATGATGGAAAACATTGACTCAAAAGGAGTGGCTCGTTACCCAGTGGGTCAGTGGCCGATTGTTGACCCAGATACCGGCGACATTCTTGTCGACTCATTGGGTCGCCGATCCTATGCAACCAGTACGTCATATGGTCCATCATTGGGCAAAAATATCATCCTAGGCTATTTACCACTAGAACACGCAAAAGTGGATACTATTCTGGCTATTGAGTATTTTAATGAACGTTACTTGATTAAAGTAGAAGCCGTAGGTTGTGTACCGTTATACGATCCAAAAAACGTAAAGCCTAAATCTTAGGCTTTACAACTCGATGCATTAGGTGCCGTCAGCTCTGTTCAACTAAAATTGATTGAATCAAGCTAATGAAACTGCTGTATTTCCAAAAACCTCGAAGTGGTGATCTAAAAAGCTCATCACTTCGTGACAAAAAAATAGTGGCCAAAAGGGTAGGTATATTCAATTTGAAAACGGCAGTGGAGGTTTAAATAAAAATGTTGTTAAAGTATTTCTAAAATCAGCCCTGCATATTTTTCAACATGGTTTCTGCGTACCAATTGACAAAATTAATCACCGCAAATTCATAAGCTGGCGCGTAGGGACCGGGTTGGTAACCCATTGAGTTGATACCCCGCTGGTTTTCTTCAGTAAAACCTTTATCTTCATTATTGGTCGAATGCCATACTCTGCAAAGTTTTTCTAAATCGTAATCTTTACCCTCTACGGCATCTTTGTGAACAATCCATTTAGTGGTGACTAGTGTTTCTTGTGCAGAAATAGGCAATACACGGAACACCACACAGTGGTCACTCTGCATATGGTTCCACGAGTTGGGCAAATGTAGTATGCGTAGAGAACCTAACCGATGATTTTTGATCCTGCCCATTAATTTATCGCAAGCGCGAGTGCCATCAGCGGTCATTGCCTCGGTGCCTTTTTTAAGTGGCATGCGCACAAGTCGATTGCGTAACGTATGGTCGCGGCGTTGATGGGGGATATTATTGTCATCCCATTCGGCCGCTTCTTTTGCGTGGTAATCTAAAAAATCTTGGGGCGCGCGAGGATCATTAATGTCGTCGTATTCTAAAAGTGAGCCGTTCAAGTCGGGGTGTCCATTCGCGCAGTGATAACATTCGCGATTGTTTTCCATTACCAATTTCCAATTGGCTTTTTCAATAGTATTTGATTGTGCTGCAATTTTTGTATTCTCAATATCATAGGGCTCCATGTATTCGTCCATGGAGTTGATAAAGTCTTGTATATTCTCTGGCTGTTGTTGGTGCAAGCTAACAAAAATAAAGCCACCACCTACAACACAATGAGCTTTGCCTAAGCCGTGTTGACTTTTATCAAAGTTTTCGATGACGTCTGTGCCGGCAAATAACAAATTACCTTTTAAATCATATGTCCATTGGTGGTAAGGGCAGACAAGGTTTGCAACCTTGCCTTTGGCCGCTGAACATATACGCGAGCCACGATGGCGGCAGGTATTGTGGAAGGCGTTGATGGAACCAGCAGCATCGCGGACGATTAATATTGGGTTTTGGCCGATTTCTATGGTGATGTAATCGCCACGATTAGGTACCTCGCAACTCATACCAACAAATATCCATTCTTTTTGAAAAATTTCTTCCATATCTATTTGAAATATTTGTGGGTTGTTGTACAGAGCTTGTTCCAAGGTATAGCTAGCGTTACGCGTGCTCAACATTTGCTGCACTTTTTCTCTACTAACGTCACTTGTCAGGCGGTCTACATTTATCATTTGGTAATCATTCATAGAGCAGCTCTAGTTTCAATTTTTAATATGAAAAACTATTTATATTTTTAGTACTTTAACTAAATGACACTGACAGACTTACCTAAAAGCGACCTGAAATCTAACTAATTTCGACCTTTTTAGCTTTGTTAAAAAGAATATCTTTATAAGGCTTTAATGGGTTTGAAACTTGACAAGTTTATAGTGTAATGTCTTACTTTGGACACAAAAGCTGTGTGCTGCTTTTACTCATAAATCATAAAAAAATTGTTAAATATTGCCATTTACAGAGCAATAAAAAATAAGTGGAGATAATTGATGCAATCATTAGACCATAGTGAAGATTCCCTAGACGCCTTTGCACCTATTAATACGCAAACTTGGTCGAACGGTCGTCACAAAGTACGCTGTGTTAAAGTGATTGAAGAAACTTGGGACGTTCGCACCTTTTGTTTTATGGCTGATCAACCGGTTATCTTTTTCTTTAAACCGGGTCAGTTTGTGACCCTCGAGCTGGAGATAGAAGGCGAGCAGATTATGCGCTCGTATACTATTTCCAGTTCACCTTCAGTCCCTTATAGTTTTTCTATCACCGTTAAACGCATACCCTGGGGTAAAGTCTCAAATTGGCTTCACGACAACATGGTCGTCGGTTCAGATTTGGCTGTTCATGGTCCTGTTGGGGATTTTAATTGCATCGATTACCCATCAGATAAAGTGCTATTCCTCTCTGGTGGTGTCGGTATTACACCTGTGATGTCAATGGCTCGTTGGCTTTTTGATACCAATGCCGACATGGATATGGTTTTTTCTCACAGCTCTAGAACACCAAAAGATATTGTTTATCGCCGTGAGTTAGAACATATGTGCTCACGCATTGATAACTTTTCGCTACATTTAATTTGTCAGACTTATGAGAGCGGCGAATCATGGCATGGTTATCGAGGGTTTCTAGATGAAGCCAAATTAAGCATGATTGCCCCCGACTTTATGGATCGTGAAATATTTTGCTGTGGCCCCACGCCTTATATGGATGCGGTAAAAAAAATCCTGCATGCTAATAATTTTGATATGAAGCACTATCATGATGAATTATTTGGCTCTACACCTAAGCTGATTGTCGCCATTGCCGAGGAAAGCGCCGCAAAAGTTATCGAAGAGCTCAAGCAACACACAACAGAGGATATGATCGAAGTGTCTTTTACTAAGTCGGGTAAAAGTATTCTTGGCTTTCCAGATGAGACTATTCTTGCCGCTGCGGCAAGAATAGATCTTAATATTCCTAGAGCCTGTGGTATGGGTGTTTGCGGAACATGTAAAGTACTTAAGCTGAAAGGCGAGGTCGAGATGGACAATAACGGTGGGATCACCGATGAAGATATAGAGGCTGGATATATTCTTAGCTGCTGCAGTGTTGCTAAAGGCCCAGTAGAAATTGAATACTAACATTATCGAATCTAAGGCTTTTTATTCATGTCTATGCGCTATGGTTTCTTTGGTGTTAGCAGAGTTGAAAAAGTAAGGAACCAAAATTGAGTTTTGAGCTTCGATGTTTATAAGCTTTCAAACATACTTTAGTGTCAAATTAGCTGCAGAAAAAAGTCAGTTGGAAGAAAGGTATCAGCCATGCTGATTATTGTTTGAAAAAATTATAATGATGAACCCATATATGTCATATTATTAAAGGAGTAAGTAGTTTAAAAAAGCTCCTTATATAATTGACATTAACGCTGTGCATTATTCTCAATTAGCCCATCATGAGAACCCGCTTGTTCTGTCTTCAGTTTGACTTAATTGGCTTTGTATTTATGAAGTCTTTGAGCACGCCCTTTCAGCAAAATTATCATTAAATTCAATACGTGGCTCAGCAAATAAGTCAGGAATCACATCAACCAATTACCCTTTAATTAAATTTTTAATATGGATGATATGTTAGATTAAGGTTTTTAGACTTAATAAGGATATTTCATCGAACCTCCACCGCAGTTATGACTCCACTGATAATGATAATCTGTTACCAAGTCATGTTTGAATTTGGTGGGCGCCCGACGCTTAGCTCTATTTTATTATTTGCGATTAAGCTTAGTGAATGCCGTGCTCTCTAAAAAAGCCACATGCTGATATTAACTGATAGCTTACTCAAATCTCCACGTACTCCCCATTCCCAATCCCATCAATACTCCAATCCCCCACGCTATAACGAATCAACCTCAAAGTAGGAAATCCAACATGCGCTGTCATGCGCCTAACCTGGCGATTTTTGCCTTCAGAAATCGTAATAGATAACCAACTAGTAGGCTTGTTTTGTCTGAAA
>JBNMPD010000074.1:0-13490 GCA_051276225.1 Flavobacteriales bacterium | reverse complement strand
AGTAATAACCTTTACTTGGAGTTTATCCTCATTATAGTTATCAAGTTGGATGTCTTGCATCGACGGTGATACTGAGTGACTATCAATTAATTTATTAGCAAAAAAATGGCAAATTAAGCCTTAAGACACTTTCCATCAGGGTGTAAAGAGACACACTAACAAAATAACAATAAAAATCTGGAGCAGCAGAGATGAATTTACACACTATCGACATAGTCATATTTTTTGCCTATGTACTGGGATTACTTTTCTTGGCACTTTATATTTCAAGGGAAGAAAAAGGCCACGAACGTAATACTAAAGACTATTTTTTAGCCAGTAAAGCACTGCCTTGGTGGGCTATTGGTGCTTCCCTCATTGCGTCAAACATCTCTGCTGAGCAGATTATTGGCATGTCAGGATCAGGCTACGTGTTGGGCTTAGCCATCGCTTCTTATGAGTGGATGGCAGCATTAACGCTGTTGATAGTCGGTAAATATTTCTTACCTATCTTTCTCAAAAACGAAATTTACACCATGCCGCAATATCTAGAGCAACGCTTCGATAACCGAGTGCGCACTATCATGGCAGTGTTTTGGTTGGCGGTGTATGTATTTGTTAACCTAACCGCTGTGTTGTGGTTGGGTGGGTTGGCTATCAATACTATTGCCGGTGTGGATATCGTTTATGGCATGATATTTTTAGGCTTGTTTTCTATTGCATACTCTTTATATGGTGGTTTAAAAGCGGTTGCTTACACTGATATTATCCAAGTGGTGTTATTGGTGTTTGGTGGATTGGTGTTGACTTATATCAGCTTGGATTTAGTGTCTGATGGCAATGGCCTTATTGCCGGGTTCTCAATTTTGACTGAACAAATGCCTGAAAAATTCGACATGATTTTTAGTGCCGACAGTCCGCATTATGCTAATTTACCTGGGCTATCTGTTTTAGTTGGTGGCTTATGGGTGATGAACTTATCTTATTGGGGATTCAATCAATACATCATTCAGCGAGCTTTGGCTGCCAAAGATCTTAAGGAGGCACAAAAAGGTATTGCTTTTGCGGCTTACCTGAAATTGTTAGTGCCTTTCTTTGTAGTTATCCCTGGTATTGCTGCTGCGGTTTTATTTGCAGATTTACCCAGACCCGATGCTGCTTATCCAAGCCTAATGAACTTGATGCCTATAGGCCTTAAAGGTTTAGTTTTTGCTGCATTGGTAGCCGCTATAGTGTCGTCATTAGCATCCATGTGTAACAGTGTATCGACTATTTTTACTATGGATATTTACGCACAATTTAAGAAAGACAAAAGCCAAACACATTATGTTACAGTCGGACGTATTGTTAGTTTTGTTGCTCTTGTCATCGCGATGATCTGTGCAAGGCCATTGTTAGGCCAATTTGATCAAGCATTTCAATATATTCAGGAATTTACCGGTTTCTTTACCCCTGGCATAGTAGTGATCTTTTTGCTTGGTATGTTTTGGAAGAATATGAATGCTAATGGTGCGTTAACGGCAGCAGTCGGATCGGCAGTGTTGTCATTGTCTTGCAAATTTATGTTACCTAGTATCCCTTTTATGGACCGAGTAGGGCTAGTATTTTTGCTATGTTTAGGTCTCGCCATCATAGTATCTAAATTTACTCAGCAAGCTACAACGACTGAGCACAATCAATCGGTATCTTTGGATGATGTTAGCTTTAAGACTAGCGGCTCTTTCAATATTTTAGCCGGGGCGGTTATAATCATCTTAATCGCATTTTATGCGGCTTGGTGGTAGATAAATGCGGGTTATAAATATCTGATCAAAACATAACATAACTTGCTAACAGTCTCTGGCCAAAAATAATACGGCTAGGGGCTCTTTAATTTTTTTTACACAACACAAATCATTAATACAGCAACTGATTAATCAGAATATGACTTGCCTTTAACTTAAATATAAAGTGATATCTACTATTAGTGGAAACACTTATTTTCAACAAAAAATTAATTTTTTATAGGTTTTAAATGGAAAATATCTATCTAAAAAGTGTAAAAATATTTTTTGCAGTTATGTTCTTGTTGTTTTCTCAACTTAGTTTTGCGACTAAAGTTATTTTTATTATTCCAGATGAAAAAGGGCCCGCTTTTTGGCGTATGGTTCATGATGTGAGCGCTGCCGCAGCTAAAAGTTTAGGTGTACAACTTGAGGTTATATACGGGGGAGCTAATCGCTTTGCTACGCTGGAAATAATTGAAGGTATTGTTGCACGGCCTATAAAACCAGATTATCTAATTTTTAGGCCATTTCATGGTAATGCTGAAAGCATTTTTGACCTAATCGAAGCTAGAGGCATATTGTTTGTAACATTGGAACAGGCTTTTTCTAGAAAAGAAGCGTTGCAACTGCAACGACCCAAACAGAAATATAAACACTGGATTGGAGAAGTAGCTTACGATAATGCTAACGGAGGGGTGCTGCTGTTAGATGCTTTACTAAAAGCACATCGACTTCGTCACCCAGCAATTGAACCTGCTGTTATAGGCATAGGTGGTGACTTTGATAACTTGTCTGTCTCTAGGCAACAGGTTCTCACAAATTTAGAGCGTTCTGATGATGTCCGTATAAACCAAATATTCCCCAGCTATTGGGATCCTAAAATTATTACTAATAACTTTGAAATGATGCTTGAACGATATCCAGAAACAAATATTTTTTGGTGCGCGGGTGATCAACTGGCAATAGAAATCTTCGAACAACATCATTTATTGTCCATGACATCTATTATTGTGGGAGGGTTTGACTGGTTGCCTGATGCGCTTCTAAAAATCCAGCAAGGAGAGCTTACTGCTTCGGTTGGTGGTCATTTTCTGATGGGAGCCATAGCCATAACAAAGATCATTGATTATCAAAACGGTACAGATAGATTTTTATCCCAGTCCTCACTTTATAATTTTGAGGTTATTACACAAGAAAATGTGAATAGTTACCTAGACTTTATCCAGCAAAGAAAATGGCGTGAAGTGAACTTCAATCAATTTTTGGCCTCCAAATTAGGTCATCAAACACAACCATTAAATGTGCAAAATATTATTAAATCAATCAAGGAATAATAATTTTTATAACATCCTGCAAGCCGCTTTGTTTTCAAACTATTTTTTTGAATCAAGTAATGCTCAATGCTAATCTAGACTCTGCTATTTTATCTTGGTCAACATGGCGATTGAAACGGGTGAGTAGCAACTCTAGTTTTGGTTGAATATGGGCTTGGCAAAATGGTCTTTGAGGCGCTGAGTAGAAGTAGTCTTGGAGTTCAATTGTATTCTGTTTAAAGCTTTTAAAAGCATAGACCTGCGTAATTATCGTTTTATCAAAATCAGTTCTGAATACATCTAATATGTGTAACGCTTGTCTTAATTGAATATCATCATAAACATATATGGCTTAACGATACTTTGTTCGCATAGAGTGGTTTGATCTACTCGCATGAGTATAAAGGTGGATTTCGATTAAGTCTGACAATGAAATTATTGCTGGTTCAAAGTAAACTTCAATTGCCTCAGAGAAGCCAGACTGCTCGCCGTTTGACGCTATCCATCCTTGATTCACTTTGGTTACGCCAATAAGTGATTCAAACACACCTTCAGTGCACCAGTGACAACCACCCCCCAAACCAATTTTACTAGGGGCAGTTGTCATATCAGGATATTTTCATTGCAATTTTGCAAAAAATCACACGTTTCAAGCTCATGATACTGAAGGTAGTTTCCAGTCAGGTCTGACAAAGTGGCAGGTGTAACCATTGGGACGCGTTTCTAAATAGTCTTGGTGTTCAACTTCCGCTTCCCAAAAATCGCTAACCGGCTCTACTTCAGTCACTACTTTTCCTGGCCATAATCCACAGGCGTTCACGTCGGCAATGGTTCTTAGTGCTTCTGCTTTTTGTTCATCAGACACATAATAAATAGCCGAGCGATAAGACGCGCCGGTATCGTTACCTTGTCTGTTTTGTGTACTAGGATCATGAATTTGAAAGAAGAATTCTAAAATTTGTCGATAGCTGATTACCTCATTATCAAACAATATTTCAATGCCCTCTGCATGGTTACCATGATTGCGATATGTTGCATTGGCCACTTCACCACCGGTATAACCAACCCGAGTTGCACTGATACCAGGGCGTTTACGAATAAGATCCTGCATACCCCAAAAACAGCCACCTGCTAATACCGCACGTTCATTTGCCATGACTAAATATCCTCAACTTGATCTAAATAAGCTTCATAACCTTTGCTTGCCATTTCACCCCGAGGGATAAAACGTAGTGAAGCAGAATTAATACAATAACGCAGACCGCCTTGGTCTCTGGGCCCATCAGGAAACACATGTCCTAGATGACTGTCGCCATGAGAAGATCGCACCTCAGTTCGAGTCATGCCAAGCGAGTTATCAGTAATTTCATTGACATTGACTGAGTCTATCGACTTAGTAAAGCTTGGCCAGCCGCACCCTGATTCGTATTTAGCAGATGAGGCAAACAAAGGCTCACCTGATACCACATCTACGTAGATACCGGGCAGCGTGTTGTTTAACAATTCACCGGTACCAGGACGTTCAGTGCCATTTTCTTGCGTCACATGAAACTGTTCCGGTGTCAGGGCAGAAATTGCATCTTGTGTTTTTTGATATGTACTCATAATTTCCTCTTTGTCATTGATGAGAGGTACCTGTAGGAGTCTAACAGACCTGCTCGTAAGGTGTTTTATTGCGTATGGGCGATAAAGATCACTATTTGAAGTGAACGACTAGTTATCTTTTATGATTTCTCTGGCTGCATTATGCCCCGGAGCACCGGTTACGCCACCACCTGGATGGGTGCCAGCACCACACATGTACAAGCCTTTGATGGGTGAACGATAGTTGCCATGGCCCAATAACGGTCTGGTACTAAACATCTGATCTAGACTCATATTACCGTGCATAATGTCACCTTTAGTGAGCCCGAATGTTCGTTCCAGATCAAGGGGGCTGAGCACTTGGCGACCTAACACCGATTGCTTAAAGCCCGGTGCCACTTTTTCAACTTGTTCAATAATTAAATCTGCAGCCGTTTCGCGGTGTTCATCCCAATCGATATCTGGGTCGAACTGTTGGCAAAATAAACTAGCAACATGTTGTCCCTCTGGGGCCAATGTATCGTCAAGTGTTGATGGAATAAGCATTTCCACAATGGGGGCTTTAGACCAGCCATGTTGTTTTGAGTCACGGTAGGCTTGATCAATATAATCACATGTGGCACCTACAATAATTCCACCTGTTAGGTGCTCGGCACTGGCACGCTCTTGCTGTGCTAAACAGGTAAATTTAGGTAGCTCACTTAACGCCACGTTCATACGAAAAGTACCTGAGCCATTTTTATAATGTTTCATGCGCCGTGCAAAATCCTCTGGAAGCTCTTTCGAATCAATCAACTGGTTATACAACAGGCTTGGGTTGAGATTTGAGACAATGACTTTTGCTTCTAGCGTTTCGTCATTTTCTAGTAACACACCGTAGGCTTTGCCATCTTTTACCAACACTTTTTTTACTGCGGCATCGGTTTCGATTTCAACACCTTTGACCATAGCCGACTTCGCCATGGCTTGAGTAATGGCCCCCATACCGCCAATGGCGTGCCCCCATACCCCTTTTTCGCCGTTAACTTCACCAAAGGCATGATGCATCAACACATAAGCGGAACCGGGAGTTTGGGTATCCGCGTAATTGCCAACAATGCCATCAAAAGCAAACGCACCTTTGACATATTCGTTTTCAAAATATAGATCTAAAAAAGCAGAAACACTTTTTGTAAAAATGTCCAATACAATACGTTCGTCTTCAATAGGTAATTTTCGCAAGCGATTACCAAATTTTGCAGCCTTAAAAATGTCTCTGATCCCACCGCCAATATTGGGCGGTGTCTCAAGCAAAAAGTCACGAATAATATCAGCGACCATGCTTGTGTCTCTGAAGTAGCGGTCTAGTGCATCAGCATCCGTTTTGGAAAAACGTGCAATCTCGGCTTTTAAATTATCAGAGCCCACAACAAAGGCTAAAAAATCATCATTATCATGTGGCCATAAATTGTTGACCTTTCTATGTACAATTTTCAAGCCATTTTGGTGTAGTTGCAAATCATCAATCACCTTTGGATTGAGTAAACTTACCGTATAAGAAGCCACTGAATTACGGAAGCCAGGATGAAATTCTTCAGTAACAGCAGCACCGCCCACCACATGGCGACGTTCTAAAACACGCACCTTTTTACCTGCCATTGCAAGATAGTTGGCACACACTAACCCATTGTGGCCGCCGCCTATAATGATTGCATCTAACATCTGTATTCCTAAAATTTATACTACGAGTTATTGACAGTATTCAACACTCGTTAAATACTGTCAATATGGTATATCAAGTAGTCTATCCAAGAACAATGTTGCTCACTAATTCAGACAAAATAAAACATCTTGTTGCTACCCAAAAACAGGGGTTATCTCTTGCTCAGGATTTCTATAAAGACATAGACGTCTATCAAGCAGAGATAAATAATATATTTATGAAGCATTGGTTATTCGCTGGGCATGTGTCACAAATTCCCAATGTAGGTGACTACTTTACCTTTGAGTTTGATACTGAATCAGTGATCATTCTGCGTTCAACTGTGAGTGAGGTAAAAGCTCATATGAATGTATGTCGTCATCGTGGTTCAAAAATTTGCCTTGAACAATCTGGCACTCAAAAATCTCTCACTTGCCCTTATCACGCGTGGAACTACAACCTAGATGGGGAGTTGATTTCTGTGCGTAATATGCCAGATGATTTTGAGCTTTCTGAGAATAGCTTACACAGGGTAAACGTTGAGCTCTTAGGTGGGTTCATCTTTGTATGTTTAAGTGAAACTGTGCCAAGCCTAGTTTCTCTTCGTCAAGATCTTAATCAAACCTTCAATTTATTTGGTATGAATAATATGAAACTGGCTGAACACAAGTCATATCGTATCCCTGCAAATTGGAAGTTAGCGGTTGAGAACTATCAGGAGTGTTATCACTGTGCGGCGTCACATCAAGAGTTTGCGCAAATTCATGCTATGGCAAAGTCTCCCAAGCTTTTTCAAAAAGCAAAAGAATCTTTTTCACAAGCAAATCAAGGCAACCCAAAGTTTATAGAATTAAATCGTTATTTCGACTTAGCCGAAGAAGGGCAAGAAGGCTATCAATATGATAGAAACCCCTTGCTTCGCAATGCCCTAAGCGGAAGTCTGGGCGGTAAGCCAGTTGCACCTTTGCTCGGAACATTACAAGGTTATGATGGCGGTGCGTCTGAGTTGATGATTGGGCCGCTAAGCTACTTTCTTATTTACGACGACCACATGCTTGGCTATCGTTTTTTACCCATATCTGCAGATGAATGCATCTGTGATGTGTTTTGGTTTGTGAATGAGTCGGCGGTGCAAGGGCAGGACTATCAACTGGAGCAACTCACTTGGCTTTGGGATGTGACCACTCAGGCGGATAAAACTATCATTAAGAACAATCAAAAAGGTGTGAATTCAAGATTTTATCAACCTGGACGGTTATCTGAAATGGAAAGTTTTCAGCAGCGCTTTTTAAACTGGTATCTGCAAATTGTAGTGAAGTAACATCTATCAAACTAATTTTTGCCATCACATCACCACTCAAGCGCACAGCTAAAGCAGGAATGAGCGAAACTGGAGATTGGCCACGGTGAAATTATTAATGTGGGTTTAATCAATGTGTGAAAATTTTAATCATACTAGGTTGTTCATTATCTAAGGTGCTTTCACTATCTATCACCAGTTAAACTTATTATGTTTTAGTTGGAGAGCTATTATATATAGCTAGTTCTTTCCTTCTGGGTCGAGCCGAGCGTAGTGATCTAGAATATATAAACAAAATTTCAGCTGTGATTGCTAAATGTTTAGAAGAAGATTAAACATAAGTGTATTTAATGAGCACAATTGCACTCCCCAAATGAATCGATAGGGCAAACTTAAAGTGTTGTTTTTTCAATAAGAAAACATAGAGAGATTTTTTTATCATTGTAGATCAAATGTAAATGCCTGTTTAAAATCTTTAACAGGTAATCTACTGCTGTCTTGTTGTCTAATACGCCAAGCTTGAACAGACATACCTACGCTGTCGACATTTTTGTGGAAACTCACGGTCATAAAATGTTCACGAGTTCGCTCTTTCCAATAAGCTGAAAAAAGAAATCCTTTTTTAGTCTGCACATTGAAGTCTTTGTGGTAATGCACTGTTTGTGGTTCAAAGCCTGGAATATTGATAGCGTTAGGATCGGGAAACTGTTTCGGCTTAGTTTTAGCTTTATTAGCCGCCAAACTGTTTAACCCAGTTAAATTCGACATCGGTGACGACACAACTTCAATCAACCTACCGCCATTTGCTCCCATTTTTACTTGTGCTACGCGTCCAAAATGCACATCACCCGACATCACCACTATGTCATGCCCAGAACTCGCCATAGCAGTAATCAGCTGTGAATATTGTTTTCTGAAACTCAGTAGATTACGTTCTAACTCATTTTTTTCTGTGAGCAATACTTGAGGTATAACTAACACGCCAGGTTTAGTCAGACCTTGTGCCCAGTTGATCATTTTTTTAAAACCTTGTTTATCAATAAACTGAGTTTTACTTCGATAGGAACGTAAATCGGCAACACAAAATGATAGGTCGTTACCAATCTCGAAAGTATCGACCTTATTACTTTGTTGCACATTCAACACGCCATCACGTGATACGCCGAGCCAGGTATTGCGAATTTTTTTAAGCTTCAGCATAAATAATGTGGGTAACAGGCTGTCGTAAAACGGATAATCATTCCAATATTCGTGATCGTCCGGCAACATCCAAGTGCCGCCACGGGAAAGCATACTGCCCAAAGCTTGCCAATGTTTGGCATAGTCCTCAGCTACCCGTTGACGAATTTCATTGGTCAACGGTGATAGAGAGTCTAGACCTATGTCTAAGTACACCTGATCCCCAACCATAAACTTGATGTCAGGCTTCACTGATTCTGCGCCACGTTCATGCAAACCTTTAAACGCTCTCGCTGCCTGACCACAATCACGGTGCTCATAAAAACAACTACTCAGAGCTACAGTAAAGGCTTTGTTTTTATTACTTGGCAGTTTTGAAGGCAAGGTTGAAAAGGTGCCACTGCGCAGTAGTTGCCATTGATCTAACCCTTGGTGATCATCACCTTCTAAGCGTTGATAAAAATCTACTTTGTAGTTTTGCCCTGATTGCAGACCGGATACTAAACGTGTGTCATAAAAACGTTGGCTTAACCTCCTGAAAGGACGTTTCCACTGTTCAAGCGTGATATCTTGACGGCTGATTTCACTATCACCTAGACAAATGATTAGCCTTGCCAATCGAGGTTTGCGTAAAGTTCCAAACAATGTGCCTGCCCAAAGTTCGACAGAGGTTTGGCTGACCTTATGAAACACTAAACTCCAGTTTGAGGTATTAGTCGGGAAATCAACGATATTCATATACATGTCCATGATTAACAGAAACAAAGTAAGCATAGAAGGCAATCTTATTATTGAAAGTTTTTAATTCAGTTGATGCCTCTAAATTTGATTAAAATGTAGGGCTAAAGCGACAAAACAATATGATGTGGTTCAAATCAAATCTTTGATGAACAAATTGAAACGTTCAGCTAGAAGTGCCGGTCTTAAAAAACTGCGTGATTTTGCTATTTTGATATTGTAATAGAAGAGCATATCGAACAAGGTAACTTGTTATAAAGCAAAGCTCTATGTTGTTAATACGCACAAATGTATACGTCAGTTGTATAGCAAAACTATGTAACTCAATTTAATAAAAGTATGAGAAGGAGCGATTAATGAGACAACTGTTTTTTTTGATGTGCGTAACCATTTTTGGCCACTCTGAAGTTTTGGCTCATCAGCTTCTATCACTTATGTAGCAAATGAAGCGGTATTGATAACTAATGGCGATAAAAAAGTATTGTTTGACCCATTTTTTCATCAAGCTTTTGGTACTTACCAATTAGTGCCAAAAGAGACTAAACAGGCGATTTTTAGTGGAATCCCCCCTTTTGATAACCTGACAGTTATTATTATTAGCCATACCCACGGCGATCATTTCGCCGCTGATGAGGTGTTGAAATATCTACAGAAATTCCCCAGTACCCAGCTAATTGCGCCACAACAAGCGGTCACAGAGCTTATCGCCTTAGCAGATTCGAAACCAATACTGCCACAGGTGTTTAGCGTTGCAATGGCATTTAATCAGGCTCCAAAAAACTTGGAGGTGGCAGGCTTATTGATTGACGCAGTGCGTATTCCTCATGCTGGTTGGCCAGGTCGTGCAGGCATCGAAAACTTGGTTTTTAGGGTGACTTTAACAAACCAAGACACATCTGTGACCGTTATGCACATGGGTGATGCTGACCCAAGTGACGATCATTATTTGCCGTATAAAGACCATTGGCAAAATCGTATTAGCGATACAGCATTACCACCTTATTGGTTTTATTCATCTGCCGAGGGTAGGGATATTCTGACTGATATCCTTAATGTTAAAAAGAGCATTGGTATCCATGTTCCCATTAAAATTCCAAGTCTGCTTAAATCCAGCGGTCAGGATTACTTTTCCAAGCCCGGTGAGATACGCATGGTTAATGAGTCTCACAAACATTGAATATGTTAAAGAAAAGAATAATCCAATAAAACAACGGGTCACCTATTATAATTTATATGGCAGTGTTGAGCGTTGTTGCATTTTTGCCCGCGCATTTTTTAAAATATAGAATTAGCTACTTGTATGATAATTTTTCTGTATTCTTTTTTATCCAAAACTTAGGTAGGCTTATGAACAAATAGATATGAAGGATAATTATATGAAGTCTTTTTTTTTTATACTGTTGGTTGTTTTGTCAGTAGGTTGCGGTTCTACAGAGCAATCTTTGCCGAAATATGAGCCCTATAGTGGCGTGATTTCAGCGAGTCAGTTGATATCACAATATCCACAATTTCGTTCTGCTTATGATCAATACCAACCTAGTTCAGTTGAAGTCGACGCAATAAAATTATTATCGGGCAAGTCTCTGCTTGTATTATTTGGCACATGGTGTCACGACAGTGAACGTGAAGTGCCAAAGCTGTTGAAACTGATAGATTTATCTGGTGTTGAGTTGGAAAGTTTGTCGTTGCACGGAGTCAATTATAACAAACAGGAGCCGACTAATTTGCATCGGCAATATGATTTAAAATATTCGCCGACCATTATTTTGCTTCAAGGTGAGGTTGAATTAGGCCGTATAGTTGAAAAGCCGATGGTAAGCTTGGGAGTTGATTTAGCCAGTTTTGTAAGCGAACAATAAAACAATTTTGATACAGGGCCCATCGCATCATTACTTCGCCTTATCTTTTTAAAGCGTTTAGTTGTTGAAGGTCGTGCATAGTGTTGATGTTATTTAGATCGTTACCTTACCGATGACCGTATAATTTTTAATTCTAAGACTTCTGAAAGTTCTAAGAATTTGGTTTTCATTTTTATAGCAACATTAACAAGCGTTGTTTTTTTCGCTCAGATTAATATATTAGGAATTTACCATTTATTCACTCACACCAACCGATAAAGATCTTTGGTTTCTGCCTTTAGGTGGAACAGGCGAAATAGGCATGAACATGAATTTATATGGTCATGCTGGGCAATGGTTGATGATGGATTGTGGAATAACGTTTAATAGTCCACTTTGCACAGAAGCTGAATCTAAAACCTCTGCGCTACAAAAACACGACGTTGTGGCCGCCGATCCTTGGTTTATTAGTCAGCGCAAAGAGCAATTAGCGGGAATTGTAATTACTCATGCCCATGAAGACCATATTGGGGCTTTACCTTATTTATGGCGTCGTTTTAAATGCCCTGTGTACACCACCAAATATACTGCTGAAATATTACGTAGAAAACTTTCTCGTGGTGGTTTAGGTGATAACATCCCGATTATCGAAACAGGCAGTGGTGAGCGAGTCAATATTGGTGAGTTTAACGTTGAATGGATATCGATTACGCATTCTTTACCTGAGGCCCATGCCTTCGTTATTAGAACCTCTGCGGGCAGTATTTTTCATACTGCAGATTGGAAAATTGACCCTGCGCCGGTGACAGATAAACCCTTTAATGCACATCCTTTTAAGTTATTGGGCAAGCAAAATATCTTAGCCATGGTATGTGACTCAACTAATGCCATTCGCGAAGGGCATTCTGTGTCTGAGCAACAATGTTATAAGGGTTTGAAACAAGCCGTGGTAAATACCAAGGGCCGAGTTGTGGTAGGGTGTTTTAGCAGCAATATTGCACGATTGATAACCTTGGCTAAAATAGCAAAAGAGACGGGACGCTACTTTGCTCTGTTTGGTCGATCCTTACAAAACACAGTGGGAGCAGCAAAAGCGACTGGGCATTGGCCAGACGATCTACCGGTACTTGATGCCTTTAATGCTGGATATTTATTACCAAATGAAGTGTTAGCGGTTGCAACCGGCAGTCAAGGTGAGTCACGAGCTGCATTAAATCAATTGGCTAAGGACACGTATCGAAATGTTTCTCTGGATGAAGGTGACTTGGTGATGTTAAGTTCTATTATGATACCTGGCAATGAAAAGCCCATCGAAAATCTGTTGCAAGCCTTTAAAGCTCGCAAAATAAAAACCCTGACGGCTGACGAGTCAGAATTACCAATTCATGCTTCAGGACATCCTTGTCAAGAAGAGCTAAAACAAATGTATGAATGGGTTCGCCCACAAATTGCTATACCCACCCATGGGGAAGTCGAGCATATGCAAGCTAACGCAGACATGGCACGTTTAAGTCATGTGCCAAGAAGTCTCACAGGTTTAAATGGTGATCTGTTTAAATTGGCACCCGATGTGAAATTGGTTAAGCAAGCAGTCAGAACCGGTAGGATCGCTTTGCAACAATCTTAGATGCAATCATTCATATGACATCGTAAAAAACCAGTTTTATATTCTAAATCAATAGCTTAGATTGATTTAGAAATGTTTGTGATGGGTTTATTTCAATGCTTTTAAGCTTGCCAGGCTAATTATTTCTTGCACCATAGCCAAGCCATCGAGGTTAATTGGCATGTCTTGTACAAAGCTCTGATCAATTTTAGCTGATCTGAAGATAGATTTTTAAGATAAGTGATGGATGGATAGCCTGTATCAAACTAAGACATGTCTTTTGTACATAAAAATACTATTCATCAAATTAACTAAGCCAAATCTTTAGTTAACGTAACCCGTCGACAAACATTATAAGAAAGCGCAAAACTTTACTTTGAGGTGGTTAAAACGTCTATTAAATGACCTTTTTTCGTCAACGTATCTTCACTGCTTTATAAGCAGTAAATACCAATGCCTTTAATAGTTTAGCTGAGTCCTGCCTGACCAATGGAAACATAGATGTC
>JBNMPD010000073.1:0-13883 GCA_051276225.1 Flavobacteriales bacterium | reverse complement strand
CTACCCAGAACTTTAAGGCGCCACGTTAAAAATACTGGCAACTGGTCTCGTCTAGTAGGAAAATTGTGGCAAGCACCTGTTGATTTAGGTGAAATAGGTAGAGCAAATTTCATGTACATGGAAAAGGGTGGCAGAGTACCTGAACATACACACAAAGGTACAGAGTTAACTTTGGTCGTTAATGGTCAATACGGTGATGGTATTTCAGAATATGAATCTGGTGATTTTACTGTTATGAACTCTGAACATAATCATTTTCCTCACTCACAAACTGATGATGGTTGTTTAGTTTTTACAATTATTGACCAACCTCTACATTTTACATCCGGTATTGCCCGCTTGCTAAATCCTTTCAGTCATTTGTTTTTCAAATAATGCTTAAATACTCTCAACATTTATAATCACATAAAAAAACGCGCTAATGCGCGTTTTTTTATGCCTCTATAAAATTAACTAATAAAGCTACTATCTGGATAATTTAGTTTAAGAGTTTTCATAGCATTACTTTTTAAGTCATCTAACTTAAGCTGATCGTAGGATTCGACCATTATCTCCAGAGCTTCTTGCACATGGCTTGTATCTGGATAATGTTCAATAACATATCTGCCTCTGTTAGCAGCTGCGACATACGCATCACGGCGCATATAATAACGGGCAATAGATATTTCGTATTTCGCTAAACGACTTTTGATGTGCAACATACGCTTTTGCGCATCTGCTGCATATTTACTATTTGGATACTTTTCTATTAAGCGTCTAAAATCGTTAAATGCTAAACGAGAACTACTAGGATCTCGGTCAGACCTATCAATGCCTACTAATTCTTGAAAAAGGTTACTGTCCACTTCCATGTTTGTTAGACCACGCATGTAAATAACGTAGTCAACATCCGAATGATTAGGGTTTAATCGAGTGAATCTGTCAATAGTCGCCAGAGCTTCATCTGTTTTGCCCGTTTTGTAATAACCATAAACAAGATCTAATTGAATCTGATGAGATAAAGGCCCAAATGGATAACGTGAGTCTAACGCACTCAAAGTTTGTGTTGCTGCGTTAAAATTTCCAAGGCGCATTTTTTCTTTAGCATCTTCATATAAACTTTGAGCACTTCTACTACGGAGCACTAGGTCAACATCTTCGTCTTCTGGCGCAGACGAACATCCAGCCAAAGCAACGACAACACTGCTTAATATAATATTTTTTAATTTGATTTTACTGATCATAATGTTCTTATTTACTCTCATTTCTATTTCGATCGGCTATGTATGATTCATTAGGGGTAAAAATCCGTTAGAATGGTATTTTTCCAAATCGATAACAACAATGCATTCTACCCTAGCAAATTAGGCTATGCACATATAAATCGTTACGAAACACATTCAGGATGTTTAATACATGTCTACCCCACATGAAAAGATTCAATTACAGGCAAATGTGCCTGAAAATTTATTTGGCAAACGTTTAGATCAAGCTTTGGCCGAAATGTTCCCTGATTATTCAAGATCACGTATAAAAGAATGGATCTTGGCTGATTATGTCAAAGTAAATGGACAAATACTGAATAAACCTAGAGAAAAATTGATAGGTGAAGAACTTATTGAAATTAATGCGCAGATCGAAATGCAAGTTCAACATAAGGGTCAAGATATTGACTTGCATATTGTGTTTGAAGATGAGCATATCTTAGTTATTAATAAACCTATGAACTTAGTGGTGCATCCTGGAGCTGGAAACAGTGACGGTACTGTTCTCAATGCTTTACTCAATCATGCACCTGAGATTGCCAACGTTCCACGAGCAGGTATTGTGCATAGGCTTGACAAAGATACGACTGGATTAATGGTAGTGGCTAAAACTATCCCAGCACAGACGCATCTAGTTGAACAACTTCAAGCCAGAGAAATTAGTCGAGAATATGAAGCCGTAGTGGTTGGCACTATGGTTGCTGGTGGCACGGTTGATGAACCTATTGGCCGTCATGCTACTAAGCGAACGAGTATGGCTGTTCGTGAGTCAGGTAAACCTGCCATGACTCATTATCGAGTAAAAGAAAAGTTCCGTGCTCACACCTATATCAGATTAAAGCTAGAGTCTGGGCGTACTCACCAAATTCGAGTACATATGTCTCATTTACGTTATCCCTTAGTGGGAGATCAAGCTTACGGCGGTCGACCGAGACCACCAAAAGCCTGTAATGAAAGTATGGTAACAATGTTAAGGATGTTCCGTAGACAAGCTCTACATGCTATCCAACTCCAGTTAACACATCCTGTGACAGGAGAATGGTTAAGTTGGCAGGCACCCTTACCAGAAGATTTTGTGGCACTTTTAGACGTATTAAGAGAAGACAAATCTGAACACGGCAGCGGTGAAGTGTAGTTTTGCCACAGCAAAGTTATATTCTCCCTTCTTGGCCAGCACCTAATAATGTTAAAGCCTTTTCTAGTTGTAGGAGTGGAGGCTTTAGTTTGCCACCTTACGATTCTTTTAATCTTGCTCAACATGTTGGTGACGATAGAGGGTTAGTTAACGAAAATCGTCAACTATTACCTAATTATCAAAATTTTATCTGGTTAAATCAAACCCACAGCAATGTATGTGTGGATTTTGATATGGACAGCAAAATTGCAGACGCAGCACGTAAAGCTGATGCTTGTTTTTCCGCTAAAAAAAATCAAGTTTGTGCTGTGATGACTGCAGACTGCTTGCCTATTTTGTTGTGTGATCAGCAAGGTACTTGTGTTGCAGCTATACATGCAGGTTGGCGTGGGTTAGCTGACGGTGTGATAGAAAATACCGTGTCAAAGATGCCTGTTAATATCAAGTCGATGATAGCCTGGATGGGTCCAGCTATCAGCCAACAACACTTCGAAGTAGGACAAGAGATAAAAGACACGTTTATTGACTTCCCACAAGCCTTTAGAACTAATAGACACAGTACTGATGATAAATATTTTGCCGACTTATATTTTATAGCTAAACAAAAAATATTTAATTTGGGAATTTCACAGGTCTTTGGTGGCGAATATTGTACCTATCAACAAGACGATTTGTTTTTTTCTCACCGCAGAGCTACACATCAAAGTCCAAAGGGTTCAAATTTCATTGCTAATACAGGAAGAATGGTCAGCGCTATTTACCTCGATTGATATTTAATCCTTAAATTTGAACTTCACCAGTAAATTCTTTAGTTATCATGTATTAATATTTTATTCTTAGGTCTAGGAATGTAATTATTTTGATTGAAATTTTAATCATATTATATGTGATGACTTTCTTTGTCAGACTTGATTAGTATGTAAATTGTACCCATAACAAAGCTATAAAAGTCGTAATGGAAAATTTTATGCGCTTAGATAATTTTACCAGTAAATTTCAATCAGCCTTATCAGAGGCTCAATCTTTAGCTTTAGGTCGTGATCATCAATATATAGAACCAGTACACTTGATGACTGCATTGCTTAATCAACAAGGAGGCTCTGTTCGCCCGTTATTTGGGCATGCCGATATTAATGTTAATAGTTTGCGTTCTGCGTTGTCTGAAGCAGTGGACAGACTGGCCCGTGTTGAAGGAACGGGTGGCGATGTACAACTGGGTAAAAGTACCGTTGTATTGCTTAATTTAAGCGATAAAATTGCACAAAAACGCAATGATGATTACATCACTTCAGAAGTGTTTGTTTTGGCAGCCTTGCAAGACAAAGGCAATTTAGGAGCGTTACTTAAACAATCTGCTGCTAATCAAGACAAGATAGAGAAGGCAATCGAAAAAATGCGAGGCGGGCAAAAAGTCACCAACCAAAACGCTGAAGACGTTCGCCAAGCACTGGATAAATTTACCACTGATCTAACAGAACGCGCGGAACAGGGTAAGTTGGATCCTGTTATTGGGCGGGATGATGAAATACGCCGTACTATTCAAGTATTACAGCGCCGAACTAAAAACAACCCTGTTTTAATTGGTGAGCCGGGCGTGGGGAAAACGGCTATTGCTGAAGGTTTAGCTCAGCGTATTATTAATTCTGAAGTGCCGGAAGGATTAAAAAATAAACGTGTGTTGTCCCTTGATATGGGATCTCTAATAGCAGGTGCGAAATTCCGTGGTGAATTTGAAGAGCGCTTAAAAGCAGTGCTTAATGAACTAAGTAAAGAAGAAGGTCGAGTCATCCTATTCATTGACGAATTACACACCATGGTTGGTGCGGGTAAAGGTGAAGGAGCCATGGATGCAGGTAATATGCTAAAACCTGCATTGGCAAGAGGTGAGTTGCATTGTGTCGGCGCTACTACTTTAAATGAGTACCGCCAATATATTGAGAAAGATGCTGCACTGGAGCGTCGTTTTCAAAAAGTATTAGTTGAAGAACCTAGCGTGGAAGATACCATCGCTATATTACGCGGTTTAAAAGAACGCTACGAATTACATCACTCGGTAGAGATCACTGATCCAGCTCTTGTGGCAGCGGCATCTTTATCACATAGATATATAAGCGATAGGCAATTGCCTGATAAAGCCATCGATCTTATTGACGAAGCCGCTTCAAGTATTCGTTTGCAGATGGACTCAAAACCAGAGGACATGGATAAGCTTGAAAGAAGGATCATTCAACTTAAACTTGAAGAGCAAGCCTTAGCGAAGGAAAAGGATGAGGCAAGTCACAAACGTTTAGAATTAATAGAATTGGAGCGTGAACAGGCCGAACACAAGTTTTCTGCCTTTGAAACTATTTGGATCGCAGAAAAACAAGCGATGCAAGGCACACAATCAATTCGCTCTGAATTAGAGCAAGCTAAACTTGACTTAGAAATTGCCCGAAGAGCCTCTGACCTTAGCCGTATGTCAGAATTACAATATGGCAGAATTCCTGAACTTGAAGCTAAATTAGAATTAGCCACCGAGTCAGAAACTCAAGAAACAACGTTGTTGAAAAATAAAGTGACCGAAAACGAAATTGCCGATGTGTTATCTCGTTGGACAGGGATCCCTGTATCTAAGATGCTTGAAGGCGAAAAAGCCAAATTGTTGTCAATGGAAAAAGCATTACATCAACGTGTAGTTGGGCAGGGCGAAGCGGTAACTGCCGTTGCTAATGCTATTCGTCGTTCAAGAGCTGGACTATCTGATCCTAATCGGCCTATAGGATCTTTCTTATTTTTGGGACCAACAGGTGTTGGTAAGACAGAACTTTGTAAAACACTGGCGCATTTCTTATTTGATACAGAAGATGCCATGGTGCGCATCGATATGTCTGAATTTATGGAGAAACATTCTGTTGCAAGAATGGTGGGGGCACCTCCAGGATATGTTGGTTATGAAGAGGGTGGGTATCTTACAGAAGCAGTCAGGCGTAAACCTTATTCAGTTATCCTGCTTGATGAGGTGGAAAAAGCGCATCCTGATGTGTTTAATATTTTATTACAGGTATTAGATGATGGCAGATTAACTGATGGTCAGGGTCGTACAGTCGACTTTAAGAATACTGTGATCATTATGACTTCTAACCTTGGCTCAGATATTATTCAGGAGGTCAGTGGTGAAAATAACTATCAACAGATGAAAAATTTAGTCATGGGCGCGGTAGGAGAACATTTCAGGCCAGAGTTCCTCAATCGAGTAGATGATATTGTTGTTTTCCATCCACTGGGTAAAGAGCAGATCAAAGCGATTGCCAAGATACAATTGCGCTCTTTAAGAAAGCGATTGGCAGATAAAGGATATGAATTAGAGATGAGCCTTGCTGCTTTAGATAAAATAGCAGATGCAGGCTTTGATCCAGTTTATGGTGCAAGACCATTGAAACGTGCTATCCAAAACCAAATTGAAAACCCATTAGCCCAGAAAATATTGTCTGGCGAATTAGGTGTTAATGGTGAAGTTAAGATAGATGTATATGATTCAGAGATCATTATTGTTTAAGGTAGGGAGACGTTATGTCGTTGTTATGTCGTTTCTTTTTTTAATAGAGCTGATTTTATCAACCAAATGGTTTGTTGTGTCTAAAATTCGATTTTTAAATAAATATAGGCGCGTTTTAACAAAGCATGAAATTTTGTTCTTTCTTAACTCTCACGCTCGAATCCCTAGAATCTATAAGTAACGTGCAAATGAATAGATAGGTCGTTAGTATTATGTTTAATTAAAGTGCTTGAATAAATCATGGCTGGTTTGGACAATATAAATTATCCGAAACGATAAGAGGACTATATGTCTATTTTTAGTGAGGAATATATATGTATGTTTAAGTTTATTTCAACTAAATGACTATTTATGGATGATTTAGTGAATAAATTGACTAAAAATCATTTAGTAAATTCAGTTTATGAATGAGGATATCTTTATATTTTGTTTAGCTGTGATATCTTGCGGACATCATTTTTTGGAGTACTCAGATGCCTGATCAGAAACGTAGAGGAATTTACCTTTTACCCAACCTTTTAACGACAGCTGGATTGTTTTCTGGCTTTTTCGCCATTGTGTCGTCAATGAATGGTCGCTTTGAAGCTGCCGCAATTGCAATTTTTGTAGCCATGATTTTTGATGGACTCGATGGTCGTGTTGCCAGAATGACTAACACTCAGAGCCAATTCGGCGCTGAATATGATTCTATGGCAGATATGGTGTCTTTTGGTGTGGCACCAGCACTAGTCGCTTACAACTGGGGATTAACTGGCTTAGGAAAGGTTGGTTGGCTTGCTGCATTCATATATGTTGCAGGTGCTGCATTAAGGCTTGCCAGATTTAATACTCAACTTGGATCTTCTGACAATAGTTACTTTCAAGGTCTCGCAAGTCCAGCTGCTGCTGCCCTAGTTGCAGGTTTAATATGGGTAGGAGTAGAATACGACATTAATGGCCAAGACTACGGGATCATAGTGGCTATTATTACAGGTGCTTCAGGTTTATTAATGGTCAGTAATTTTAAATATAACTCATTTAAAGAAGTCAACTTGCACGGCAAAGTGCCGTTTGTTGCGTTGCTACTCATAATGTTAATTTTTGTAGTGGTGGCAACAGAACCTGCCTTAGTACTATTTATTGTTTTTGCGCTATATGCACTGGCAGGTCCTATCAACACATTCAGAACCGTTGATAAAGTAAGGTTAGAAGATGTAGTAGGCGATGCTGAAGAGCATGAACCGGACAACACGAATGAAGAAAATCAAAAAGATGAAGATAAACCATAAAACTTTTTTATCTGATTATAAGCGGGTATCTTATCTATCCCCGCTTTAAAACAGAAAGTTGATGTAAGTGTTTGAAAAACAAAGTTGTATATTACTCGCAGTATTTACCATCAAATAAACTACCACGCTAAATCAACTCACTTACTTATTTTGTTAAGTGAGTTGTTCATTTGGCCCTTAGATTCGATGTGCCTTTTCAAACACTAAGCAATTAAAGACATCAGATGCCAAATCAAGTGAATGATATTAATGCCACAATGAATGTACTTATCAATTTTTGTAATGACCAAGTGTAGTGATTAGCTCAGTGAATTTGTTCTTGAGGTATTTGTGTTTCGTTGGCACCTGATGTAGCACAGTATTTATCAATAGCCTGATGATAATGTGGTGTCTTTATGGTTCCGAAGCCCAGCGCGTTAACGTAAAAAATTGTTTACCGATGATAGTTTGAACAGACGCAATATCTAAGAACGCTTCCTGATGTTGTTCTTTCATGATGCCAAGCGTGTTTTGAATGGCGCCGTAAGCACCATTCACATTGACCGCAAATACCTGAACAAGATCATGTTTGTCCGCATCTATAATTAAAAGTTAACTCTGCCTTTTTACAAAGGCAGAGTTAACTTTTAATTATTACGCCATGTCATCTAAACATTACTTGCATTATCTTTCACAGTCATCACAAGTCGTCTAAAAATTTAAGGTATAGCATGAATGAAAATTTAATGACTTGCCATCATAAAACATAATCGTCACATTGAATAAGCCTGCATTAAGTATTGCTCAATGCCTCGATGAATTCATTGATAGAGCTTATCTCGCGATGTCCAATAAAGCTCACCTCTTTGACTCCATTGGCCATCAATTTATTATCAAGCTAGCACCATAAACAAGTACTATCAGCGGTTATTTTTAGATTAATGAAAATATGCGATATCGTATTTTTGAATGAATTATTAAAATTACATTTTTCAGAACCATGACAGTGTTGCATTCCCAAACCATATGTAAACAGCTAGCAAAAGGCTATAAAGACAGTAATGTTGTTAGAGTAATAAAGTAAACTAAAAGGATTTTTTCTCTTTAAGTAGCGCTTCGTTAAGTTTAAGTGACGGGAACGTTAGCAAGTCATTAATAACGGCTTGATAAGTCCCCTGTTTTATCAGCGCCTCTTTGTTGACAACAATCGATTGCACTAATACATCCAGCCCTTCTGCTGCCCTCCTATTTCTTGGGTGTAATATGTTAATTTTATCGAAATAGAAAATTGCACCATTGTAGTCACTAAACGATAGTGCCGTTTTTGCTTCAACTAACCATTGATTAATATTGTTTTGTGCCGAGGCGGATAAGTTTGTGAATGGAATTTCTGGCCCAGACTGATCAACATTAGTATACAAATATGATGTGGTACTTAGTCCCAACATCGCGAAAACCAGCCCCGCTATTAACAATTTAGTGGTTCTTCCTTTACCAACAAATGCTGACATAAATTGTTGGCTGTTTTCCCACCGGATATCCCTACTTTGCTGCATTGCTTTATAAATCGCTTTCCATTGATATTGTCGCAATGATTTGATGGGCTGTGCAATGTTGCCATCCCTTAGGACATCAACTGCTCTTTTTCCCGAAAAGGGATGAACATTGGTTATAAGTTCATAAGCAATCAAACCAAGTCCGTAAACATCATCACTAGGATGCGGCGCTTCGCCTCTAAACATTTGAGCTGACGCATAAGCTGGCGTTAATCCGGCAACACCTTCTCTTGAATCAACATAACCATCATTTCGAAGTTCCGATAACGTTCTTGCGATGCCAAAATCAAGTATTTTAATTTCGTTTTTTAAAGTAATAAAAATATTTTCTGGTTTTAAATCAGAATGTACAATGCCGTGTTTGTGAGCGTAAGCAACGCCAGCCGCAATTTGTTCAATCAAATTGATATCTTGTGTTAGTTTGTCCTTTGCTGACAATGCTGGGTTTGGGTTAGCAATGTAAACATTTAATGATTGCCCCTCCAAACATTGCATTGTCATGTAAATAATATCGCCGTCTCGGTCGAAATCATAAACGGAAATAATATTTTCATGACTTAGCGCTTGGCTTTTATCGGTTTCCTGTTGAAGGGCGACAAATGCACGAGGGTCTTGTTTGAAATCACCAGCAATCAGTTTTATGGCAATATAGGGATTGGGATCTCCGGCTTCTTCTTTTCGCAGATCTTTGGCTTTAAAAACAGCACCCATAGCGCCCTGACCTAATTTTTTTTCCATTAAAAATCGATTGTTAAGAAGGTAACCAGCGTTAATGTTAATAGACGTATTATCATTGTTTTTATCTGACGCTGATTTCACAACAGTATGAGCGATTTCAGTCTGTGCCAATGCTGAACTTGAGACGATAGTTGGCTTATCTTCAGACATGATTTACTCCGTGCAATAAATTCAGGTGGTTAATTATTTTCATTATTTACCCTTGCTAATATCGAAGGCCAACGCTCAACCCAACCTCTATCATGCCCGACATTTGGAAGAACAACGCCATTACCATGGTGTTTTTTAGCAAAAGACAGCATCCAACGGCTTAACACTTCAATGTCTTTATCACCCGAAAAATGCCAATGCGTGACATCTTTTGTCAGTGCAGAGTCAAACGGGTTTAACGAACCTGACAATGGTTTATATCGGTGATGTTGTTGCCATAATTTAATATCAAGATTTCCGGCAATCGTGATCACGGCGCTAAGGTTACTTATTTTATGAGCCATCAATATCGCAATAGCTCCACCGCCACTATAGCCAATGAGTTGAACATTTTTTAGTGGATAATCGCGTGTAAAGCCATTAACTACCTCAACCATTGCGTTAACAACATTGTCACTATAACGATGAGACAACCAATATTTTGATTCACACTTATCGTTTTGTTTTATTAAAAAATAACAAGGTCGACCCACAAACACTTTATCGTTTGGATCGTGTCGCATAAGATCCCATATCATTGGCTGTAGATCATCGTTATTGTTCGTTTCTCCACTTAGAAACTTATGACTATCACCATGAATATAAACATCAAGCACGCCACTTTCTCGTTTTATATCGCTAATGATTAGGTGATTAAACTGGCTACTTTTTTTATGCTGCACCCTAAATGGAAAGCCGTTAGCACTTTGTTGCTGTAACCTTTGTTCAAAATGCATTGATGTTGATAGCTGACAACCTGATAACAACGTCATCAACGAACACCAACCTGAGATAGCCAACAACTTATTTATCATCATATTAGTGCCAACTAAAATTCAAGACGTACCCCCATTGAAAACGTTTTAATCGTTAAATATTGATGCCCTGACAATTGACGATAACTCATAAAACCTGACCAGCCATGGGTAAATTGCCCACTCACACCCATATCAATATTTGTGGTTGATTTATCTATCCCATCGCCAATAGGCGCGGTTGTTGAACGGTTTACTAAGGTGACATTCGCGCGATTAACATCATCCTCAAATTCATTGTTTAACGATAGGCGCAGATTCGGAATCAGCACCCCCCAGTCCATTAAAAAAGCGCGATCAATTTGCACAGACAAATCTGCAGACAGTGACGTAATGTCTTGTGATGCGATACTAACTGCCTGTCCCGTTCCCACCGCTATTGTTTCTTGGTACTCATCAATTGCACCAGATAAGTACGTTAAACCAAGTGAGGGCGTGACTCTCCATCCTTTAAAATTTGCGGTATAAAGAAATTCTGCCATCAACGCTTGATTATCTGAGTTTGTATTGGCCACAAAACGATTACCAAAGCTATTTCTAACGCTGTCCATCTCGTGCTTCGAGAAACTTAATTGGCTTTGAAGTGCCCAGTTTTCATTCCAATATTTTGCTACATTAATCACCCACGTTTGCGTATTAATATCTCGACTACCGGCGGATTGGCTACCTAACAAATCAAAGTCTGATTTGTTATCAATACCACTAAAACTTGTTCCAATAAATAAACTGTCTGACAACTGAAAATCTAACCCTAGTAGCAACGTCTTACCTTTAAAATCAAAACCCAATGAGTTACTTGTTAGCTCCCGCCTGCCATCTTTACTGTCTGCAGTAATATAAAACGACAGCTGTTTAACACCACTAATCGACCCACCAGCAACGCCATCAATTTTAAATGGGAAAACAATCGACGCGATATTTTTGTCCGTCGTCAGTGTTAAGTTTCGTCTTAGGCTGTTTAGCTGATTATGTTGACCACGAAGTTGATTTAATTCATTTTGCAATAGGAAATCAGACAGACTTGAGGCCATACATCCTGCTTCAAAGTTAATCTCGCGATCGATGTCAGGCAATATTCTACTATCCGCAGGATCCTGAGGACTGGCAGGTTCTTTGATGTCGAGACAACTGACATCATTGATTGCCGCATTAGCATAGCCCATTGAAAAAAGCAGAAACATTACGGCGGTTGTACATTTAAATTGAGACAACTTACTGTACGTATATTTCATGATTTACTCCATATTATCAATATTCGTTATTTATAAAGCGGTACAAAGAAAAAGTCACCAATTTCGTGTCCAGCTTCTCTAATTGTCTTATATTGTGGTATTTGTACAAAATTATTTTGTTTAGCTCGCGCTTCAATAACCGGCTTAATTTGGCTGAATAATTGAGGGGCTGATAACACTTCCTTGTTGCCTCTTAGTGTATCAATAAGCATGCGCGAAAAAACGCTATGACCATCGCCACCGCTATCCAATACCGGTTTATCGCCGCCAGAGGTCATTAATAAACGAGAACGTCGGGGTAATTTATACTTGATATAATCCCATTCTTTTTCCGCGTTAGATTGCTGTAAAAAAACATAACTGGGTGAATTAGACAATAAACCTGAATAACAAGAATCTGCAATCACAAGCACCCGTTTAGCTTTGATACGGCTGAGATGATTAGAAATAAACTGATTGGCTACCCAGAATGTATCATTGGGAGGCGCTGCCGCATTAACAGGTAACCAATAGCCCACTTCATTGTTACTTGATTTCACACGAGAGCCGTGCCCAGCATAATAAATAAGTAAATTATCTTTATCCGTCAAACTATCATTGAGTGAGTTAATAGTTTCCATTAACGTAATACGGTCTGCATTAATGAGCAGCTTCGTCTCAAAGCCATATTGCTGACTAAGCACCTCTGCCATGACCTTTGCGTCATTCACTGACGTATCAAGGTCAGTGATGGACTGATAATCTTGATTACCAATAATCAAAGCATAATACTGGCCAAAATCAATATCGTTGGCCCATATCGACTGACGGTTTTTATCAAATGGCTTATTGAGAACATCGTCATTAACTGACACTACGGTTCTTAATTTGGGCAATGAGGCTATTGACTGTTTAGATACCTGTTTTTCTTGTTCCAATGTCTTTATCCATTGTTTTAATTGTGTCAATTGCGTTTTCTGTTGATTATATAACGACTCTTGTTCACTGTTATTTGCAGGTATTTTAGCGGCTTTTTGTAGCGTTTCTAATTGTGTTGATATCGCTTTTAGTTGTTGTTTAAGTAGATTTAACTGATTATTTTGTTGAGTTATTTGTGCGTGCAACTGGTCTCGTAGTTTTGATTGTTCACCATCAGCTATCGATTGGTAGACCACACTGTCAGCCGCCATTCCCCAAGCTTGACGATACCAATTAAGCGCCGTTAATTTATTCTTAACTACGCCTAACCCTTGTTCATATAACGCCCCCATATTAAATTGAGCGCGTCGATTATTTTGCGCCGCAGCGCGTTCATACCAGATGATAGCGGCCTCATAATTAGGTTCACCACCAATACCCTTTTCAAAAATTTCACCCACATTAACTTGCGCATCGCTATCGCCTTCTTGGGCTGCTGGCATCCATATCTTCAGTGCCGTTTTATAATCTGCACGATCAAAGGCGGTATATTCACCTCCTCGAATATTACAATCACTAGCAGTGGTTTTTGTTGGTCTCCTTGGTGTTAAATAAGACGTATTACCTAGCCTTCGTAACTGCCCCGGCAATAAGCAATCCACAATTTGCAGTGCGGCAACACGCTGTTCATCGCTTGGCAAAGACTGATTCGATTGATTGTTTGACTGGGAAGTCGCATTGCAACCACCTAAACTTATTGCTATAAAAAAAACGCTCGAAACGAGTAACAACAATTTATACTTTTTAACTAACATGCTCGACACCCTCTATACAATTTTATTACTGGCGTTCAACTACGTTTTAAAAACAACAATACCCAACACAAAAATGACCACGACAAGCGCCGCTGATAAATATTTAATACGATTATTAGTAACGGAGTCATTGGGAGGTGAACTTGTTGCTGTATTCGAGTGAATGTCTGAAAAAAACATCAGATGTTGAATACCCAGTCGTAAATGATCGCCATCACTTAAAAAAGCACTTAGCTTGCGCTCACCGTTGTGTTCAATACCATTGGTTGATAGTAAGTTGGCGATACTCCATCGACCACTTTTAAAAATTATTTGGGCGTGTTTACTTGAAATACTCGGATCGTCAATTTGCACCTGACAATGTTGTTCACGTCCGATTTCCCATAATCCCTGGTCTTGATCAGCCGTGAGTTCAATCACTTCTTGTGCTAAGCCGTTACTCATTAGAATAAGATGTGCACTATCAGACAATCTTGG
>JBNMPD010000072.1:0-13937 GCA_051276225.1 Flavobacteriales bacterium | reverse complement strand
AAGTGTGATTTACAGCAGAAAATTTGCAAGCAAAACTTGTACTTAATCGATCAATCCATATATCATTTACCTTCTTTTTTGATAAAAGCTGTTTAGATCAGATCAAATTTAAAATTTTTTAACTTCGGTACAAAATACCAATCCATTGCGTCAAATAGTCGTGAGCTTGCGAATGTCTAAAATCTGCAAACGATGGGTTGTTAGTGTTTTACCATTAACATGAGGCTTATAATGACGATTTCCAAGTCAAAGATTATCTATACTAAAACGGACGAAGCACCGGCACTTGCTACTTATTCATTGCTTCCCATTATTCGCAACTTTAGTTCATGCGCAGGGATTGAAGTCGAATTAACCGATATTTCATTAGCAGCACGCATTTTATCTGTGCTCGGCGATCTTCTTCCAGCTGACCAACAAGTACCTGATGCCTTATCTGAATTAGGAGCTTTGACTCAAGAAGCATCAACCAACATTATAAAATTGCCCAACGTCAGTGCTTCTATCCCTCAGTTAAAAGCAGCCATTAAAGAGTTACAAAGCAAAGGTTTTGCATTGCCTGAGTTTCCTGAAGATCCTCAGACAGATGATGAAAAAGATATGCTAGCCCGTTACGGTAAAGTATTGGGTAGTGCTGTAAATCCAGTGCTACGTGAAGGTAATTCTGACCGTCGTGCACCTATTGCAGTAAAAAATTATGCTAAACGTAATCCACATTCAATGGGAGCTTGGAGCCAAGCTTCTCAAACCCACGTAGCGCATATGCGTGAAGGTGATTTTTACTCGGGTGAAAAGTCAGTTACGGTGGCTAAAGCAGGCCATGTGGATATCGAGTTTACTGACAAGTCTGGAAAAATCACCGTACTTAAATCTAAAGTAGGCCTGTTAGAAGGCGAAGTGATTGACGGTATGTTTATGAGCAAAAAAGCGTTGTGTGACTTTTTTGAAGAACAAATTGAAGATGCTAAAAACACTGGCGTTTTATTTTCGTTACACGTAAAAGCGACCATGATGAAAGTCTCTCATCCAATTGTATTTGGTCATTGTGTTAAAGTTTTTTACAAAGATTTATTTGACAAGCATCAAACATTATTTGATGAGTTAGGTGTTAATCCAAATAACGGTTTAGGCAGTGTTTACGACAAAATATCGACTTTGCCGCAATCACAAAGGTCAGAGATCGAACGTGATATTAATGCTTGTTATGCTGACCGTCCTCCTATCGCTATGGTTAATTCAGATAAAGGTATTTCGAATTTACATGTGCCTAGTGATGTCATCGTTGATGCATCTATGCCAGCGATGATCAGAAGCTCTGGTAAAATGTGGGGGCCGGATGGCAAGCTACATGATACTAAAGCGGTGATACCTGAAAGTACTTACGCCACAATTTATCAAGAAACCATCAACTTCTGTAAAACTCACGGTGCATTTGACCCTACCACAATGGGAACTGTGCCAAACGTTGGTTTAATGGCACAAAAAGCTGAAGAGTATGGCTCGCACGATAAAACGTTTGAGATGATCGGTGACGGTCAAGTACAAATTGTTGACCAAGACGGTAAAGTCCTAATTGAACATGCTGTAGAAGAAGGTGATATTTGGAGAATGTGTCAGGCTAAAGATGCCCCTATCCGGGATTGGGTTAAGCTCGCTGTCAATAGAGCCCGTCATTCTGGCATGCCGACTGTATTCTGGTTGGACGATGAAAGGTCCCACGATGCACAGATGATTTTAAAAGTAACTGAATACCTTAAAGACCACGACACCGACGGTTTAGACATATCCATCATGTCTCCTGTTCGCGCCATGCGTTTCTCAATGGAACGAGCGATACGTGGCCTAGATACTATTTCTGTAACAGGCAACGTTCTTCGTGATTACCTTACTGACTTGTTCCCAATTCTAGAGTTGGGCACCAGCGCTAAGATGTTGTCTATTGTGCCTCTAATGGCTGGTGGTGGTTTGTTCGAAACTGGAGCGGGTGGTTCTGCGCCTAAACACGTTCAACAATTTGTTGAAGAAGGTCATTTGCGTTGGGATTCACTTGGTGAGTTCCTAGCGTTAGCGGTGTCTTTTGAAGATTTAGCACTTAAGACCAAAAACAGCAAAGCAAAATCTTTGGCCGTTGCTCTCGACTATGCGACAGAAAAACTATTAACTGAAGGTAAATCACCTTTACGTAAAGCGGGTCAATTAGATAATAGAGGCAGTCATTTTTATTTAGCTCTGTATTGGGCTGAAGCGTTAGTTAATCAGGCTGATGATCAGGAATTGGTTACAAAATTTAAACCTTTGTTTGAATCGTTGTCAGCTAACGAAAGCAAAATCATGGCAGAAATTGATGACACGCAAGGTAAGGCCATAGACATCGGTGGATACTATTACCCAGATGATGCCTTATTAATCCAAGCAATGTGCCCCAGTGCTACATTTAACGAGATAATAGCCGCTGGTTAATTAATATATTCCCTGTTTACAGGGCGTTACCAAAGCGCAAATTATATTCAAACAAAAAAGCAGACTAAAAGTCTGCTTTTTATATGTCAGATAAGTATCTATCTTTCAGGCTCACCATTAAAATCAATATTCTCTGCATGTAACCCTTTAGGGCCTTGTTGCACTTCATATTTTACTTCTTGGCCTGCTTTGAGAGAGCGATAGCCCTCCATCTGAATTGTTGAGTAATGTGCGAAAATATCATCACCGCCATCATCGGGCACAATAAAACCAAAACCTTTAGCATTGTTGAACCATTTTACCTTTCCGATTGCCATACCTCTGCTTCCTTTTAATCCCTTGAACTAATACAACTTTACCCCCACAATAATATTGAGAGAATGACGTGTTAACTACTCAATACATCCGTCAGTTTAAAATGTAGGTTTTTTAACCTGTTTTTGTCAAGCTGAATTTGATATTTTATTTAAATTGTATAAACGCTATATTTCAGTGATAGTGATTAATACAGGACATTATCTTAAATTATTTGGGCTAAATAAGTGAACTATGAGTAAAGATAATACCATCGATATTGAACGTCTCAAAGAGATTGAAGCGGTAAAGAAAAAGGCCGCGCCTCCACCTATGTACAAGGTGTTACTAAATAATGACGATTACACTCCTATGGATTTTGTGATTGACATACTCATGCGGTTTTTTAATTTGGATGGTGAAAAAGCGCAACAAATAATGTTTACAGTGCACTACCATGGTAGGGCTGTTTGTGGCATTTACACTGCGGAAATTGCAGAAACTAAGGTGATGCAAGTTAGTCGATACGCAAAAGAGCACCAACATCCACTCATGTGTACCATGGAGCAAGTGTGATGTTTGGATTGAAAAAAAGTATCATCATCGAACAGGCTAGTAGTCAGAGGGCATTCCTATGTTAAATAAAGATTTAGAGCAGACGCTTAATGAAGCGTTCATTTTTGCTAGAGAGCATCGTCATGAGTTTATGACGGTTGAGCATCTCTTACTTGCCTTACTTGATAACAACGCAGCTAAAGATGCGCTGAAAGCCTGTGGTGCTAATATTGAGTCAATTAAACAAGAACTGACTGACTTTGTTAAAGACACCACACCTTTGTTGTTAGATGAAGAGGGTAACGAACGAGAAACTCAGCCCACGCTTGGTTTTCAACGTGTACTGCAACGCGCAGTTTTTCACGTTCAGTCATCAGGCAAAGAAGAAGTCACAGGAGCCAATGTGTTAGTGGCTATTTTCAGCGAGCAAGAGTCTCAAGCTGTTTATGTCTTAAAAAAATCTGACGTAACACGTTTAGATGTGGTTAATTATATTTCACACGGTGTATCAAAAGCTGATGATGAATCACCGGCTCATAACGAAAGTGAAGATGAAACCAGTGAGCAAGAAGCAGCAGAGTCTATGCTGGATAAGTATTCAACTAACCTAAATCAAAGTGCAAAAGAAGGTAAAGTTGATCCACTTATCGGTCGTGATAGTGAACTAGAGCGCAGTATTCAGATATTATGCCGTCGCCGAAAAAATAACCCGTTACTAGTGGGTGAGGCTGGGGTAGGAAAAACGGCTATCGCCGAAGGTTTAGCTTATCGTATCGTTAACAATGAAGTGCCAGAGGTCATTGCACAGGCCACGGTCTATTCATTAGATATGGGGGCCTTATTAGCCGGCACTAAATATCGTGGTGATTTCGAGAAACGCCTTAAAGGTATATTGAAAGAATTAGCAGCCCAACCAGAAGCTATATTATTCATTGATGAAATACATACAATTATTGGTGCAGGTGCCGCTTCAGGCGGTGTAATGGATGCATCGAACTTACTTAAACCAAAACTCAGTAGTGGCGAACTACGCTGCATGGGTTCAACAACATACCAAGAATACCAAGGTATTTTCGAAAAAGACCGCGCATTAGCGCGTCGTTTCCAAAAAATCGATGTGATAGAGCCTACTGTCAGTGATACCACTAAAATTTTGATGGGTTTAAAATCTCGTTACGAAGCGCATCATAGTGTGCGTTTTACTCACAAAGCGATTCGTGCTGCAGCCGAGTTATCAGCTAAATATATCAATGAACGTCATTTGCCCGATAAAGCGATTGATGTCATCGACGAAGCAGGTGCTAGTCAACGTTTGCTGCCGGCTTCTAAGCGCAAAAAGACGATTGGTGTAAGCGATATTGAGCTAATTATCTCTAAGATTGCGCGTATCCCAGAAAAGTCTGTATCGTCTTCTGACAAACAAGTGCTTAAACACTTAGACCGAGACTTAAAAATGGTGGTTTTTGGGCAAGATAAGGCTATAGACACCTTGACGGATGCAATTCGCTTGTCTCGCTCCGGTTTAGGTAATGAAACCAAACCAATCGGTAACTTTCTGTTTGCTGGTCCTACTGGTGTGGGTAAAACTGAGGTCACTGCTCAGTTGGCCAAGGTCTTGGGCGTAGAGTTGTTACGATTTGACATGTCTGAATATATGGAACGTCATGCGGTGAGTCGTTTAATTGGTGCTCCCCCAGGTTATGTGGGTTTTGATCAAGGAGGATTATTAACAGATGCGGTCATTAAAAATCCCTACTCAGTCATTTTGTTAGATGAAGTTGAAAAAGCTCACAGTGATATTTACAACATATTATTACAAGTCATGGATCATGGCACACTAACAGACAATAACGGCCGTAAAGTAGACTTTAGGAACGTGGTGTTAGTCATGACCACTAACGCGGGTGTACAGGAAACTATTCGTACCTCTATTGGTTTTAAACAACAGGATCATAGCCATGATGCGATGTCTGAAATTAAGAAAATATTTACACCGGAATTTAGAAACAGATTGGATGCAACTGTTTGGTTTAACCACCTTGGTAGGGACGTTATTTTACAAGTTGTAGATAAGTTTATTGTTGAATTGCAAGTGCAGCTTGATAATAAAGGAGTGTCACTAGAAGTCACCACTCAAGCGCGTGACTGGTTAGGTGATAAGGGATATGACAAAAATATGGGCGCACGGCCAATGGCCCGTGTGATTCAGCAACATGTTAAGAAAGAACTAGCGCATGAATTGTTGTTCGGACGTTTGAGTCAAGGCGGGAGTGTGAAAATTGCTATTAAAGATAATGAGTTAAGCTTTGAGTTTTTCTCTGACAGTAAGGAAAAACCCGCTGCACTTAACTCCTAATTTAAGATGTATATAAGCTTATAATAATTTAATAACTTGTACGTAAAAAAAACCGATATTGAAAAATATCGGTTTTTTTATGTCTTTAAAATTTGAGCTTGGGTTAAGTGATCTACCTCATCAACCCAAAAAGATAATAATAATTTATTATCTTGCGCGGTAGATGATACGACCTTTGGATAGGTCGTAAGGCGTAAGTTCTACTGTTACCTTGTCGCCAGTTAAAATCCGAATATAGTTTTTACGCATCTTGCCTGAAATATGGGCAGTAACAACATGACCATTTTCCAATTCAACACGAAACATAGTATTTGGAAGGGTATCCAACACAGTGCCTTCCATTTCAATACAATCTTCTTTCGCCATCTAACTCTGTTACCTCTAATAAATAAAATAAGTGTCTAAAAATGCCGCGAAGATTTTGCCCAATAAGGAAGCGAGTGTAAAGCTTTACCCTGCTTTTTTTGTAATTAGTTGCCATTTATCGTCAAAAAAGCGCTCATGGGGTAAAAAATTTTGTTTATAGCTCATTTTCTGACAAGCATCTATTTGATATCCCAAATATAAAAAAGGTTTGTTTAACGACTTTGCAAGTTCGATTTGTTGCAAAATAGCAAAGTTTCCTAGTGATCGTTGTTGTTCTTCGGGCTTAAAAAAGGTGTACAAAGCCGATAGAGAAGATACGAGCTTGTCAGTAACCGCTACACCAATAAGTTCGTCATTTGTGTGCAGTTCGATAAACAAAGCGTTATTCCAAGGACTTAACACAAAACCTTGATATTGCTCTAGGGTTGCAGGGTACATGCTACCGTCGGCATGACGTTGATTGATGTAAGACTCGTACAATGGATAATATTCGGGCTTGTCACTATCACTAATACGTATTGTTAGGTCTTGGTTGCGCTTTACAATGCGCTTTTGACTCTTTGATGGTGCAAAGGTGTTAACTGGAAGGCGAATGGACTCACACGCGTTACAAGAGCCACAATGCGGTCGATACACTTGTGTTCCACTTCGCCTGAAGCCAGCGCTGATTAAATAATTGTATTCAAGCATAGTGGGTTGAGTATCACTCATAAAAACCAGTAGCCTTTCCTTTTGCTCTGGGAGATAACTGCAAGTGAAAGCAGTGGTAATGCCAAATTTCATGTCCATACCGTTATAGCCATTTAATTAGGTTAAGTATTTGTGGCTGCCACACATCGTTATCAAAGGATTCTTGGCTTTGCTGTTGCAACATAGTTAAAAATTTGTCTCTTGGCACTTCAATACAACCTAAGCTGGCCAGATGTGGATTTTGCATTTGGCAGTCAATAAATTCTGCTGCTTGAGACTTTAATAACTCTACTAAAGACAGCATTGCTAATTTAGACGCATTAGTGGCTTTATGAAACATTGACTCTCCGCAAAATACTTTGCCCACTATTATGCCGTATAAGCCACCTACAAGGACATCCTCGCTCCATACTTCGACAGAATGGGCATGACCTAGTCGGTGTAAGTTTTTGTAGGCATTAATCATTTCATGCGTTATCCACGTGCCAGAATCGTCTCTAGGGATGGTTGCACATTCGTCTATGACTTGGTCAAACGCGTTATCAATGGTAATTTGATAGCCACAGTTGCGAGCAAACTTTTTCAGGCTTTTACTGCACTTAAAATTATCTAAAGGCAATATGCCTCTGGGGTCTGGTGACCACCACATAATAGGTTCGTTTTGACTGAACCAAGGGAATATACCAGATGAATAAGCTAAAAGTAGACGTTCGGCACTCAAATCACCGCCAAATGCTAATAAACCGTTGGGCTCTACTAGTGCTATGTCTGCTGGTGGAAATATAAGGTTTTTATCGAGCTTAGTCAGCGTTAGCATAGTGGTTTCGTTATTTATTTAGCTTGTAAGAGTGAATAAAAAAAGGCCTCAAGACGAGGCCTTTTTATACAATTGAAGCCGGTCCCTATTATTGAGCGTCTAAAAATTTCTCTGCATCTAAAGCTGCCATACAGCCAGTTCCGGCTGAGGTAATAGCTTGACGATAGATATGGTCGCTCACATCACCGGCGGCAAATACACCCTCAACACTGGTCTGAGTGGCATTGCCCTCAGTGCCACTTTTTACAGTGATATAGCCGTCTTTCATATCCAGCTCACCTTCAAAAATGCCAGTATTTGGTTGGTGGCCAATTGCAATAAACACCCCCATCAAATCTATGTTTTCAGTTACATCAGAATCTGTGTTTTTGATACGAATGCCAGTCACACCCATTTCATCACCCAAGATTTCGTCTAACTGACGGTCTAAATGTAATATGACATTACCATTTTTGGCTTTTTCCATTAAACGGTCAGCCAGTATTTTTTCACTACGAAAAGAATCACGTCTGTGAATAACATGCACCTCAGAGGCAATGTTGGATAGATATAGCGCTTCTTCAACAGCTGTATTGCCTCCGCCTACAACAGCTACCTTCTGATTGCGGTAAAAAAATCCATCACAAGTTGCACAGGCCGATACGCCTCTGCCCATAAAAGCTGTTTCAGACTCCATACCAAGATATTTGGCAGAGGCACCGGTACTAATAATCAATGAATCACAAGTATAAGTACCTTGGTCACCTGTCAAGGTAAAAGGCCGTTTGGACAAATCAGTTTTATTGATATGGTCAAAAATGATCTCTGTATCAAATTTTTCAGCATGCTTATGCATGCGGTCCATTAAATCAGGACCCGTTAACCCTTCGGGGTCGCCTGGCCAATTTTCAACTTCTGTTGTGGTGGTTAGTTGTCCACCTTGCTGAATACCAGTCAATAATACGGGATTTAGATTAGCGCGTGCAGCATATACAGCCGCGGAATAACCTGCAGGGCCAGAGCCCAAAATTAGTAGTTTAACGTGTCTCACTACAGACATTTAACTCTCCAAATATTCTTTTTAAGCGTCACCAAAATGACCCAAGTTTCATTTTTTTTGTGTGATGATTATAGATGTGGGCATGTGTGGTGCTTTCAACATGCAAAGTGTAACTAAATTCTAACCACCGGCTCAAACTTATTCCCGTGACGCCTGAATCGCTGTTAGCGCGATAGTAAACACAATATCGTCTACTAGTGCGCCTCGGCTTAAATCGTTAACGGGTTTGCCCATACCTTGCAACATTGGCCCAATACTGACTAAATCAGCACTTCGTTGTACAGCCTTGTAAGTGGTGTTACCGGTATTTAAATCGGGGAAAATAAACACTGTGGCATGTCCTGCTACTTTACTATTTGGTGCTTTGCTCTTTGCGACACTTTCCATTACCGCTGCATCATATTGCAAAGGACCATCTATTAATAAATCAGGGCGTTTCTGTTGTGCTAATTTAGTGGCTAATTTAACCTTTTCAACATCTGAGCCAGTACCTGAATCACCAGTGCTGTAACTGATCATGGCTACTTTAGGTTCGATACCAAAGGCGGCTGCTGAGTCGGCTGATTGAATCGCGATATCGGCCAGTTGTTCAGCATTAGGATCGGGATTGATAGCACAATCACCATATACCAATACTTGGTCTGGTAATAACATAAAAAAGATTGAGGATACTAAAGATACCTTTGGCGCCGTTTTGATTAACTGCAGCGCAGGGCGAATAGTATTAGCTGTGGTGTTAATTGCACCCGACACTAACCCATCAACATGATTTTGCTGCAACATCATAGTGCCTAGCACCACGTTATCAAGTAGAAGCTCTTTGGCTACCACCGCCGTTAACCCTTTATGTTTACGCAACTCAACCAGCGGTTGCACATACTGGCTGCGAATATCTTCAGGCTGTTTAATTTCTAATGAATCAGGTAATTCGACACCTTGTTGTTGGGCAACTCGAAGTATTTCGGTTTTGTTGCCAAGTAAAATACATTTTGCAATGTTTCTTTGCGTACAGATAGCTGCTGCTTTGATTGTTCTTGGCTCTTCACCCTCTGGTAGTACCACGGTTTTGTGAGCTTGTTGCGCCAGTTGGGTTAATTTATAACGAAATGCTGGAGGAGATAGTCTCAACGGTCTATCTGAGTCTTTTGAAATAGACGCTACCCAATTAGGATCAATACAAGCAGCCGTGTGATCCATTACGCGATTAATACGTTGCTCATCGTCCGCTGGCACTTCTTGATTAAACATATGCAAGTTGAGTGAGGTTTGCCAAGTGTTATCGTTAGTCAGTAAAACAGGTAAACCGGTTTCCAACGCTTGAGAGCAAAGCTGCCAAATTCGAGGATCAGGTTGATAACCTCCAGTTAAAAGCAGGGCACCAATCTTTGTGCCATTTTGTGCGGCTAAACAACATGACACCAATACGTCACTTCTATCACCTGACATGACCAGCAGCGCACCGGGTTTCAGGACTGATAACATATTATGGATTTCGCGGGCACAGAAATGCACACTTCTCAGCCGTCTATGTTGATAATCGCCCTCGTTTAATAGTTGTGCATTTAAGTGTTTACACACATCCACTACACGCGGAGCAATTAATTCAAAGCTCCAACTGACACAGCCCAGTAAAGCAAAAGATTTCGAGAAAATAGGTAAGGTGGAGAGTTTACGGATAATGTCAGATGTTTGGCTGTTGTCATGACTGTCCATCAATTCGCTACTTAACCGACCTTTATCATCAATAGGTGCATTGACCTTATTAAAAATGCAGCCGATAACTTTTTTACCTTTATGACCGCCATAACTGTCGGCTACAATTTCAAGTTTGTCGTTAAGTTGATTTAACCTCAAACTTCCCGGTGCACTAACCAACACAATCTGTGCATCTAAGGCGGTACAAATTTCTCTATTTAAACGTACTGCATAAGGATGGTTCTGGGTCGATACCAATCCTTCGATGATAGCGATATCTTCTTCACCCGCATTTCGTTCAAACAGTGCGATTATTTCTTCCAATAAAATATCTCTATTGTCTTGGCTTATCATCTTTTCAACATATGATGTAGACAGGGGCTTAGCTGGTTTTAACAATCCGACTTTAGTCGCTATTGTGGTCGACTTTTCTGCCTCATCGTCCCCTTGTCTAGGCTGTCCAACAGGTTTGAAAAAGTTAACCTTGAGACCTTGTTGTTGCATTACTCGCACCAGCCCAAGACTAACGCTAGTTAAACCGACATTTGTACCTACCGGTATCAACATTATACGACGTGGCATAGTGACTCCTTAATGAGCAAATTGTATAGCATCTTTGGCAATTACCCATTCTTCATTAGTGGCAATTGCAAAGATAGGCTTTGAGCTAGAATGGTTAATGAGGCCAGACTGACCAAAACGCATTGCTAGATTTTTATTTAAATCTAGCTGAAATCCCAAATGCCCCAGCTGGTTAATCGTGTTTTCTCTGATGTAAGCAGAATTTTCACCAATCCCGCCGGTAAAAACTAACGCATCTAATGGCCCCAGGACCGCCAAATACGCACCGATGTATTTAACTAAACGATAAATAAACATATCCAGTGCTAGTTTAGCTTGCTGGTTACCTTCTTTGGCTTGCTGTTCAAGTGTTCTGCAGTCATTACTCAGTTTCGAAATACCCAGTAATCCTGACTCATTATTTAATAAGTGGCTTACTTTAGCGACCGAATAACCCAATTGCTCAATAAGGTAGGTAGGTAAACTGGGATCAATATCACCACAGCGTGTTCCCATCACTAATCCCTCTAAAGGAGTAAAACCTAAACTGGTGTCAATGGCTTTGCCTTGCCGAATAGCGGCTATGCTGCATCCATTTCCCAAGTGTGCTGTAATCAAGTTGCAATTGGATAACTCTTTTTTGAGAAAATTTGCGGCTTCGTGTGCCACAAAATAATGACTTGAGCCATGAAAACCATAGCGCCTAATATTATGTTGTTGGTAAAGTTCGTAGGGTAGGGCGTATAAATAGGCATGTTTAGGCATGGTTTGAAAAAAGGCAGTGTCAAATACAGCAACATGAGGTAAATCTGGAAAAGTAGCTTGAGCGCTATTGATACCTGCTAAGTTAGCCGGATTATGTAACGGCGCCATCAACGATGTGTGTCCAATAGCCTGTTTAACAAGATCATCTATTAAAGTTGAGTGAGTAAAGGTTTCACCGCCATGCACCACTCTATGTCCTACTGCAACAATCTGTTGACTTAAGTCTTCAAACTGTTTGAGTGTGTCAGCAATCACAGACAATGCTTGTTGATGGCTTGCGTCAGCAGGCAATTCAGTACTATGTTGTTTGTTCTGGTAACTAAATCCAAGTCTGCTAGAGGCCGTACCAAGGTTTTCTGCTAATCCATGCAGCGGAGCTGTTCCTGCTTTGGCTTCGATAATGGCAAATTTAATAGAAGAGCTACCACAATTAAGAACGAGGACATATTGATCCATAAGCTAAAATTCTTGCTATTTAAGGAATAGATTTCTAATAATAACGTTATGAGAAATCTTTGGGTATCGATAGTTGATTTAATATAACTTTAGGATGTTAGCTTATCCCCTAGTTAGCCGTTAGAATAGGTTTTAGCTTTATTATGGAGTTACTGAGTTGGCGCAAACTATTACAGCAATGGTAAAAGATGGTCAGCAATATATGCAGACTTGGCCGATGCAACCGCAGTTGTTTGGCATGTTCCCTGAGAACAAAGTCATATTGGCGACCAAACTTTCGATAAAAGTGATGCCAGCTTTGGCTGTTTTAACGGTTGCGGCATTAATTAACTTGCAAGGCGTCGAACGATTACCTCAAGCTTTAGCCATAGGCGCGTTTTTTTTATCACTGCCCATGCAAGGTTTGATGTGGCTAGGGCATCGTTCAAATCAAAATTTACCACCCGCTTTAAAACAATGGTACTTAGATATCCATTACAAAATGCAAATGCAAGGCTGTGCATTGCAACCTCCCAAAGCTAGGCCAGACTATAAAGAACTTGCTAGGTTGTTAAAAACAGCTTTTGATGAATTAGATAAGGCATTTACTAAACGATGGTTCTAAGTTTATTTAGATAGAAAAAGTGTGTTTTCGAGACAAAATAAAGGCTGAATTATATATCTACTAAGTAAATTTTATAAAAAAATTTGAATTATACTTATTATTAAATCAAACATATAAATGTGTGTTCTTTGCGATTACCTTGCCATTTATTTGATAAAGAGTCATAACAGCTTTTATTTTATGTAAATTCACTTAACAGCAATTCGCGGTGCTAAACATTTAGCGGCAACACCAGGTTAGAGTTTTTTTGTTAGAAGAAATAAATAGCATATTACCTCAAACGGATACATTGGCTGTTAACGGGCACCTACACTTTCTACACATATAAATTTGTTTCCCTGTGAGCAATTTGTTATGCCTTCTTATACCTAATTCTATGGGTACACATTTACATTGATAATTAAAGCTTTTCCCTTTTACTTTGGTTACATCCATATGGTGATAGGTTCGCCCTTTTAAACTAAAAAGTTCAAACATTAAGTTTTGCCACTCTTTACCGTGAGGGCGAACTTTACCAAAAAGTTTATAAACCAATAAATGACAAACTTCATGGGGAACAACTTCCTCCAAAAATGCATTCACATTATCATCCAGCAAAACAGGGTTAAAGCGTAACTCGTTTGTTTGCAGCCGTGCACAACCCGCAATTTTACCCCTTTGGTTAAAGCTTATTTTTGGTAATATAAAATGTTGCTCAAAGTAAGATGAAGCATGATTGATACATTGTTCAACTTTTTGAATAACTGATCGTTGTGTAGAGGAAGACAAAAAAATTCTGTTCAATATGTTTTGCTGATGATAATTCAATGATATACCAATTATGCTCAACATTTAACGCCTAGAATCTGGGTTGTTACTTTCAAATGGTTGTGTCGTTGATGTTAAATGGTAAAAAGCATGTTGTAGCCTTGTGAAAACGTTAAGCAAGTTGGTGACAAATAAGTATAAATTTGCTGCAACTTTCCCTCTAGATCTCGCTGGGTGGCTGATTATTTAGTAGGTTGTTGTTATAAAAAAATTAATTTTTTTGAGTATATCAATGAAAGATTAATAACAACGCAGCTTTTTATATTTTCGTTTTTGGTGGAGCCAACAGATATTAATTTTGGTGGTAAAGTGCATGGTGGTATTGTCATGAAATGCATTGATCAAGCAGGTTATGCCTGCGCTGCAGAGTACACATTATTGTGTAAATTTATATATTGGTGGCATACGATTTATTCGGCCAGATAGTGACACTTACTGCTCAGGTAGTGTACAAAGGCAAAACGAGGATGCA
>JBNMPD010000071.1:0-13972 GCA_051276225.1 Flavobacteriales bacterium | reverse complement strand
TGGTACTGTGAAATTCCTTAAATACTTCGTCCTTGCCCAAATATAATCTAGCATACACTTCTACTGAGCTAAACACGGTATCGGCATCGAACTCAACCGAAAAGTGGTTGAAATATCCGTCTCTATCGTTATCACTATAAAACTCGACCCAGGCATCAAAAATCCAAAACTCTTGATTGAAGGCCTTCGCTTGTGGTCTAACCGTTAATCCTTTGGCCAGTGTGTCTTTTTTATTACTAGTACTAATTGCCGTTTTTGACTGTGCGCTAGGTATGACTGACATTGCATTAGCTTGTTCATCTTTAGATGCTTTGTAAATCATCCCACTTTTCTGCTCAAATTGTTTTTCAGTTGACTGGGCACTCCAACTTTGATTTTCTGTGCTCCATTCTGAGGCCCATGTAACACTCGATAAAAATAAACCACTCAACATTAACAAACTTGCATTTTTCATCTTATATTCCTTTTTAAAGTTGTGCTCAGTGTGGAATTAAAAGCATGAACAAAAACTGAAGATTGGCTTAATCAACTATTTCAACATAGCCGGATCTATTAGTGACAAACAATCTGTAAGTATGAGTAAAATAGTGATATAAAATTCACCTGTTGTTAAGGAAGCATAATGCTAACAACAAAAATACTGGCTGCATTTAGTTTATTAGCTGGCATCACAAGCCTAATATTGGTCTTTATGCAGCAATGGGCTATGTCTGGCCCTGTGGTGATAACGTTTTTTATTTTGTTTGTATTATTCTTGAAAACCACAACAAAATTTTCTGGTTTCGCCTTTACCTTTGTGATTTTTACCGCCGTAAGTGCTGCGTTATATTATCCTGCTCTGTTCACTGGTTTTGGTGATTTTCAATTCAAAGCGCTAATCGTGCCTTTACTGATTATTATTATGTTTGGTATGGGCACATCCATGAGCATAAAAGATTTTGTGCAAATTGGTAAGATGCCAAAAGGTGTAATGATTGGCTTAATTTGTCAGTTTTCAATTATGCCATTAATTGGTTTTGGATTGGCTACGGCCTCCGGACTGCCTCCTGAAATCGCTGCGGGCATTATCTTAGTGGGTTGTTCACCCAGTGGATTAGCGTCAAACGTGATGGCCTATATTTCAGGGGCTAACTTGGCATTATCGCTGACTCTTACCGCCGTATCCACCTTACTCGCACCTATCATTACACCCTTTTACATGTCGCTATTTGCCGATCAATTTGTACCAATAGATACTATGGCGATGTTTTTAAGTATCAGTAAAATTGTGATTTTACCCATCATAGCGGGACTGTTATTCAATCACTTGTTGCATGGGCGTTTTCCAATTATTGATCGTGCCATGCCTAAGCTATCGATGCTGGGTATCGCTATTATTATTACGGTAATCACAGCTGCGGGTCGCGATAGTTTACTCGATATAGGCTTGGTATTAGTGGTTTTGGTATTGATCCACAATTTACTCGGATACGTGTTTGGTTACGGTAGCGCAAAACTATTTGGTATGGACGAAGCTTCGTCACGCACAATTGCTTTTGAAGTAGGTATGCAAAATTCTGGACTCGCATCCGGTATTGCAGTGGAAATGGGCCGAATTGCCAGTATGGGATTAGCGCCAGCAGTATTTGGTCCGATAATGAATATTACAGGTTCATCATTAGCTGCATGGTGGCGAGGCAAACAACCAAAATCACCTAATAATGATCATTAACCATTATGATTGAATGTTTCAGTCAATAAACATCCTTATTGTTACGTTGCTAACTTCGCTTGTTCAAATGCATTTGATAAAGGTCAACACTTGTTATTTAAAGCCGCGCTTTTCCTTGATCATTTCATAGGCTGATTGAATGTCTTGGGTTTTATTCTTTGCCAACTCCAGCGCTTGTTTGGGTAGACCTTTTGATACCAGTTTATCTGGGTGGTGTTCACTCATCAACTTTCGGTATGCTTTTTTGATATTTTTATCATCATCGGCTGTTGTTACGCCGATAATTTTATAAGCATCATCCAAGGATTGTTGAGATGAATACTTTTGTCCATTGGCATTTTGTTTACCACCCCCTCCTTGTCTAAAACGCATTTCTGCTTCAAATACTGATAATAGATAGAGTAAATCGTGCTGACTAAATCCTAGATATTGAGATACCGTCTCTAAAATAGCTTGTTCGGACTTATCCAGTTTACCGTCAACATAGGCTGCTTGAATTAGGATTTCTAAATACACCTGCAAAATATCGCGGCGACCATGGCAAGACTCTTTAAACTCTTGAACGGTTTGTTTTAGAGCGAAGTCTTCAGCTTTTCCATCCCTAAAGGCTTGCTGAGCCTCTATACGCACCTCGCCTTCAAGGTTCATCTGATCCATTAAGGCACTAGCCATGCGTATTTCAACATCACTCACCTTGCCATCAGCTTTGGCGACATGCCCCATCACCGAAAACAGGCAATGGAAAAAAACAGCTTGGGTTTTAAATTCATCCTTACTGGCAAAAAAACGTTTAAATCCACCCGTTTGGTTAAATTTTTTGCTGTAACCTTTGTCGAACATATGTCCGATCATAAAACCTAAAACCGCGCCTGGGATACGTCCATACATAAAACCCAAAATAGTACCTAAAATTTTACCTATCATCTGCTTCCATTAATTTTCTATTGTATTTAATTCATTTAATCGTTGCGGTGTGCCCACATCGGTCCAATGTCCAGTAAAATGTTGCGCGCTAATTAAGCCTTGGTTAATGGCTGTTCGCAGCATAGGAGGCAATGGTTTAACACCGGGTTTCACTTGCGCAAAAAAGCTTTTATTATAAACGGCAATACCACTAAACGTTAGTTTAGAACTTTGCCCAGGGTGTAATTTATGCCCCTCAAAATAAAAATCCCCACCTGGATTATGACTAGGATTATTGACCATGACCAGATGCGCATCGACTCCTTCGGGTAGATAAGTAGGTAGCGTGTCAAAATCAAAATCAGTAAAAATATCGCCATTAACCACAGTAAACATTTCATCATCTGGATTAGGACAAAGCAATGACAATGCTTTATTAATTCCTCCGGCTGTTTCTAACGCTTGGGTTTCAGCAGAATAGAGTATATCGAGACCAAAACGTTCTCCAGTTCCTAAAACACTTTCAATTTGTTGGCCCAACCATGCATGATTAATGATGACTCGTTGATATCCTGAACGCTTTAATGACTCAAGGTGATACTCAATCAGGGGTTTACCCTGGACCTTCAATAGTGGTTTAGGCACAGAATCAGTTAAAGGCCGCATTCGTTCTCCCCTGCCTGCGGCTAAGACCATTGCAGATTTAAGCTTCATTTTTATTACCTATAGTATTTGCCTTTAGTTTTCGCAAAACATTGGGTAACACTCGTTCACTAACAAAGCTCGAAAACTCAGAATATTCAGGGAATTGACTGGCTTCATCAAGCAAGTAGTGCAAGGTGTGTGGAATATCTAACAAGTAATTGGGTTTGTTATCGCGCATGCACAATCGCGCAAAAATCCCTGCAATTTTGATATGCCTCTGCATCCCCACACAATCGAACCACATCTTAAACTCAGTCCATGGATATTGAGCATAATATTCTGCGTGCCAATTTTGTAACCACTCCAGTACTTTTACCTTTGGCCAGTCTTGGTAACTATCTCTAAGCAGTGAGACCGCATCATAGGTAATAGGCCCCACTACCGCATCTTGAAAATCAATCACTCCTATTTCATTATTTTTAAGCAACATTAAGTTACGTGAATGATAATCTCGGTGCATACCAACCGTAGGTTGGATCAAACATGAATTTTTTACTGCATCAAACACCTTACTTAACATAGTTTTTTCTGCATCATTGAGACTTAGCTGCAGGTATTTATCCAACAACCACTCAGTAAAAATATTCAACTCTCTGTCGATAAATACTCCATCATAAGCGGGTAATGGTCCTTTTTCAGTGCATATACAACTTTGCATGAGAGGAATATTAGCTAATGCTTTAGAATAAAATTTGTCACAGGAATCCGCAGTTAAGAAATCACTGAACATACGATTACCAAAATCTTGCTGAATATAAAATCCATGTTCCAGATCGTAAGCGAAGATTTCAGGTACTTTCACCCCTTTATCTCGATAACTTTGAGCCACAGCAATAAATTGACTGGCATCTTCATTCTCTGGCGGAGCATCTACCGCAATAATTGTCTGCTCACAGTCAACAAATCGATAATATCGACGAAAACTGGCATCTCCTGACACTAATTTTAATGATCCGCACTCGAAGTCTGTGTTCTGGTTAATCCAAGTATGTAATTGCTGTTTTCGAAGTTGCTTGAAAGGTAACGTTGTTTTCAAGGGTATCTCTTATTCGTTGAACAAAATTGATGGCTATATTAGAGCAGAGAATGGCGAAATATGGCTTTTTTTATAAGTTTACTGGTAAATCCCATTGAAACCTTTAAAATTATATCTCTTCTCGCGGTTTTAAATGCAACTTTAGGTTATTTTGTACTTGTCTAGTATACAAAACAAACAATTTATATTTATGAGTCTTCTGTTGATGTCGATTGGGCTGGCAGATGCTCAAGAGGTCTGTTTTGTTCCCTTAATTGGGCTTAATCTCGAAAATTCACTGCTTGAAGGACAAATTCAAGTCAAGTCTGAAGATAGTGAAATCAACCAAGATACTTTTGCGCGATTCAAAGGCAAAGTAGAGATTGATAGTTTCACTGCCAGAATTAAAGCTGATGAAGCGTTACTCAATCGTCAAACCCAGACCTTAAATGCAACTGGCAACGTCAGTTTTCAAGATGATAAAATCACCGTATCCAGTCAAAGTGTGCAGCTAAATAGGATTTCGAATGAGTTATTGATTGAAAAATCGACTTATCAGCTAAACAAAGTACAAGGCCACGGTAAGGCCGAAATAATTGGCTTAGGCGAAGAGACGGGTATTAATCTTATAGAATCTAGTTTTACCTCTTGCCCCGTGGGTGATGAAGTATGGCGCATTCAAGCAAGCAATATAAAAATTACACCTAACCAATCTAGAGGAGTAATTAAACACGCACGATTTTATATTAAAGACGTGCCAGTGTTATATTTACCATATTTTTCTTTTCCAATTAACGAAGAAAAGCAATCTGGTGTCCTTTACCCGAGTATTTCTAATAATAGTTCCACCGGTATTAGTGTCGAACAGCCTATTTATTGGAACATTGCGCCTAACTATGACTTAACGTTTAGTCCAAGGCTGATGACCGAACGTGGATTGCAGCTAAAAACAGAATTCAGATATTTAACCGAGAACCAGTCTGGTCAGGCAAATATTGAATATTTAGCCAATGACCAAGATCTAGGTGATAACACCGACCGTTATTTTTACCGGTTAGTGCACAGTGGTCAGATTGGCGAAAACTGGCGAGTCAATATTGATATAAATGGATTAAGCGACGACAACTATATTGTTGATCTAGGTTCTGATTATTACAATCGAGCAGATACTCATTTGTATAAAACATTGGGTTTGAGTTATTTTTCACACAGTTTAGAAGTTACTGCACAATTTAGAGACTTTGAAGTACTGGGCGATCATCCGGACAGCTATCGTGCATTACCCGAAATTAGACTCAATTATTTAACTCCAATTGGAATGGGTGCCGAATTTGCCTTGAATTCAGAATTAGCTTACTTTGAAAGTGGCGAGTTAGATAATCCAACCGCGACACGTTTTCATATAGCTCCAACGGTGCGCTATCCATTTAAAAATCAATGGAGCGAATTTTTAGCAGAGGCGACTGTATTACATACCCAGTACATTCAAGAAAACATTCAAAACTTAGCCTTTCAAAAAAATGTTACTCGCACCTTAGGTCAAGCTAAGGTCTATGGTTCTTTGGCGTTTGAAAGACCTGTTAACTGGTTTGGCGCACAGGCAATTCAAACGTTTGAACCGAAAGTACAATACTTGTATACCAGCTTTCAAGACCAAAACAACATCGGCTTATATGACACCACTCGACTATTTAATAATTTTTCGGGTTTATTCAGAGGGCAAGAATTTACTGGCCTTGACCGTATTAGTGACAATAATCAAATTACAGTAGGTATGACATCACGATTTATTGATGAGAATAATCAAGAGCGTTTTAAGCTCAGTCTAGGGCAAATATTTTATTTGAAAAATAATCAATTGGTAGATGCGTCTAAAGATGATGACCGCTCGGCCTTAGCTGCAGAGCTGGACTGGAAAATAGGCAGTAAATGGTACGTGCACACCCAGGCTCAAGTTTCTACTATTACCGATGAGGTTGAACGTAGTAGTTTGTCAGTAGAATATCAAATCGCCAAAAACAAAGTTTTGCAGATAAACCACCGTTATGTAAGAGATTTATCCTCGGAAGAAATTAATCAAGTGGGTATAACTGCGAGCTGGCCCATAGCTAAAAATTGGCAATGGGTTGGCCGCTGGTATCATGACTTAGCACTTCACAGGACAGTAGAAAGCTATACTGGTGTACAATATGAATCGTGTTGCTGGAATATCAGTTTTGTTGCGCAGCGTAACTTGAGCAATCGTTTTGATGATAATGGATCACAAAGTACCAATGAATTTGAATCGGGCTTTCATGTATACTTCACCACACGAAACTTATTAAGAGAAGGGTTGTTTGGATATAGACGCCCTTATCTGTTGAACTAAAAAGAAGATTGTTTAAATATAGACAATCTTATGTACTGAACTAAAGAGTAGGTTGTTTGTACGCAGACGATCTGACGTATTGAACTAATTGAGGTTTGAGCTAACTAATTGTTACTAATCTCCGTATACACTTCGGTGTGAAATCGAACAACATCCCCAACTAAAAAGTAAAGATAACCATGAAACTAATAGTAGTAGCCCTTTTAATTAGCTCTTTCTTATCACTTAAGATAGAGGCAGCACCTGAACTGTTAGATAGCGTATCAGTGATCGTTGACCAAGATGTGGTATTAGAAAGTCAAATAGCTGAGTTAATTACAGTCGTAAAGCGTAATGCGGTACTTAACAACCAAACTCTACCTTCTGACCGAGTTCTTCGTACTCAAGCGATTGAGAAGCTGATCTTAGATAATCTGCAAATGCAGATGGCAGATCGTATGGGCATTCAGATCAGTGATCCCCAGTTAGAGCAAACCATCGCCAATATTGCTCAAGGCGAAAAAATGAATATTACGCAATTTCGTGAAAAAGTAGCCCAAGAAGGTGTGTCATACAACACCTACCGAGAAGATATACGTAAAGAACTGATACTAGGCGAAGTCCGTCGCGCTAATGTTCGCCGCCGCGTGTACATCACCGAACAAGAAGTGAATAATCTAGTTAAACTGATCGATGAGCAAGGCGATCAACAAGCTGAATATAACTTGGGACATATTTTAATTGAGTTTCCACCTGAACCCACAGATGTAGAAATTGAAAAATCTAAAACTCGAGCAAATAAGGTAATTGAGCTGCTTAACAACGGATCTGACTTTGCCAAAATTGCCACTGCGTCATCAGGTGGTTCGCGCGCTTTAGAAGGTGGAGACATGGGTTGGATGAATATTAATTCAATGCCAACTTTGTTTGCTGAAGCAGTACAAAAAAAATCTAAAGACGATTTGATAGGTCCTATTAGAAGTGGCGCTGGTTTTCATATTTTGAAAGTCAAAGGGCTTCGTGGTATCGAAACGGTAGAAGTGACTGAAGTAAGTTCACGACATATTTTGATAAAACCTTCTGTTATCTTAAGTGATGACAAAGCCGAAAAAATGCTCAAAGAATTCCGTGTACAAATTTTAGCAGGAGAAGTGGATTTTGCAGTATTAGCTAAAGAACATTCTGCCGATCCAGGTTCTGCATTAAAAGGTGGGGATTTAGGCTGGTCAGACCCAAGTGCATATGTGCCAGAATTCCGGGATACCTTAGAAAAATTAGAAATTGATGAAATCAGTGCACCGGTGCGTTCTCAACACGGTTGGCATCTTATGCAGTTAATCGACAAACGTGTCGGTGATGCCACTGAAAAACGTAAAGAAGACAAAGCTTATCAGTTGTTATTTCAACGTAAATTTGCTGAAGAATCTGACGTTTGGTTGAGAGAAATACGCGCCAGTGCTTACATTGAAGTGTTAGCACAGCAAGGCATATAATTGAAACCACTAAAATTAGCCATTACCTCAGGCGAGCCAGCAGGGATTGGTCCAGACTTATTATTGAGCATTGCGCAAAAACAATGGCCTGCGCAGTTAGTAGCCTTTGCTGATGGCGATATGCTGATGCAACGTGCTAAACAATTAAACTTAGCCATTACCTTGGTACCATATGATGAAAGCGCTGAGCACACATTGCCTGCAGGGCAACTATTTTTAGTCGATATCAAGACCAAAGTAGCGGTTAAAAGTGGTGAGCTAGACAGCGAAAATGGTCACTATGTTGTGGAAACGTTGCGCCAAGCATGTAAAAAGAATCTAGATGGTGAATTTGATGCAGTGGTAACAGGCCCTGTGCATAAAGGCATCATTAATGAAGCGGGTATTTCTTTTAGCGGCCATACCGAATTTTTTGCCCATGAGTCCAACACTAGCGACGTAGTGATGATGTTAGCAACAGAGGGCCTTAGGGTGGTTCTCGCCACTACTCATATTCCTTTGGCATATGTTGCCAAGGCGATTACCTTTGAACGTCTGCACAAGGTAATTCACATTGTTAATACCGACTTAATGTTAAAATTTGGGATTAAAAAGCCGCATATATTTGTTTGTGGGTTAAATCCTCATGCTGGTGAAAATGGGCATATTGGTAAAGAAGAAATGTTAGTGATTATACCTGCACTGGATGCTTTGCGCGCAGAGGGGTTAAACATCACAGGACCTTTACCAGCCGATACTATTTTTAATCCAAAATATTTGGAGCAGGCTGACGCAGTGTTAGCCATGTACCATGACCAAGGACTTCCGGTTTTAAAATATAAAGGATTTGGCGCCTCAGTTAACATCACCTTGGGCCTTCCGTTTATTCGCACATCGGTGGATCACGGCACGGCATTGGATTTAGCGGGCTCAGGTCATGCAGACGCGGGCAGCTTCAATCTTGCCATTGGAAAAGCCATATCTTTAGCAGCACAAACAGAATGAGTAAACAACATTTAGGTCATACAGCCAGAAAACGTTTTGGACAAAATTTTTTACATGACAACTACGTTATCGATCAAATAGTCACTGTTATTGGACCGCAAAAAAACCAACACATGGTTGAAATTGGCCCTGGGCTGGGTGCATTAACCGAACCAGTATGTGAATTAATTGATTCACTTACTGTGATTGAACTTGATAGGGATCTCGCTGCAAGGTTAAGAACCCATCCTTTTATTGCTAACAAGCTCACTATTGTTGAGGCCGACGCACTAAAATACGATTTTTCTCAGCTGTTATCACAAAATAAATCATCAGATGACAAACCTTTACGAATTTTTGGTAATCTGCCCTACAACATTTCAACGCCTTTGATGTTTCATTTGTTTTCTTTTGCTAATAAAGTACAAGATATGCACTTTATGTTGCAAAAAGAAGTGGTTAATCGTCTGGCAGCCAGTCCAGGCAATAAAAGTTATGGTCGTCTGTCGGTTATGGCTCAATATCATTGCCAGATAATACCTGTTTTGCAAGTGCCGCCTAGTGCCTTTAGTCCTCCCCCAAAAGTAGATTCAGCCGTGGTAAGACTGGTACCCCATCAACAGAAGCCCGTGTCTTTGATAAATGAAGACACGTTGCATAAAGTTTGTGCCCAAGCGTTTAACCAGAGACGTAAAACTATTCGTAATAGCTTAAAAGAAAGTCTTAACGAACAGCAACTCATTGATATAGATATTAACCCAGAATTACGTGCTGAAAATTTATCGTTACAGCAGTATGCAAAAATTGCCAATGCGGTAGACTCTTTAGTACAGTAATCAAAGTGAATGGCGGTGTTAAATAACAGATGAATCAAGTTGATATTACAGTTGAGACTCAGTATCTAAAAAACCAGATACCTGATAAAAGTAAGTATGCTTTTGCATACAAAATTTCGATCTATAATAATTGCCAAGATACGGTACAGCTTATTAATCGATATTGGCTTATAACAGATGGCAATGGCAAAAAAACAGAGGTACAAGGACCCGGTGTGATAGGTGAACAACCTCATATTAAGTCTGGTGATTGCTTTTATTATACCAGTGGCGCAGTGTTAGATACACCAGTGGGCACTATGCAGGGCCATTACGAAATGCAAGGGGAGGACGGAGAACGTTTTCAAGCCGCTATCAGTGTCTTTAGTTTAGCCGTACCTAACGTACTAAATTAAAAAATGTCTACTTATATTGTTGGTGACATTCAAGGTTGCTTTGATGGATTACAGAAACTACTCAATACAGTCGACTTTTCACCTACAAACGACCATTTAATTGCTGTTGGAGATTTAGTTGGCCGTGGCAGTCAAGCGCTTGAAACACTCAATTATCTGCATTCTTTAGAAGGCAGTTTTGACACAGTCTTAGGTAATCATGATTTACATTTAATGGCTATTTATGCGGGTATTCGCAAGGCTAAACCGAATGATAATCTAGATGCCTTGCTCGCCAGCTCAAGTATAAAAAACCATATCAATTGGCTAAGAACTAAGCCACTGGCACTCATGGCTAACCCAAATACTATCGTGACTCATGCGGGGTTATATCCTGAATGGTCAGTTAAAAAAGCACTTAAATTCAGTCTTGAAGTGAGTCAACAACTTCAAGGTAAGGATTGGAAGAAGGTTTTAGCCAATATGTACGGTAATCAACCTATAGCTTGGCAAAAAACCTTACTTGGCCAGCAGAGATTATGTTTTATTGTTAATGCCATGACTCGTATGCGTTTTATTGAAAATAAAATAAACCTTGATTTTACCTGCAAAATTTCACCAGACTTAGCGCCTGAGAACCTGACACCTTGGTTTAACGTTGAGAACAAAAAGCTCAAACCAAATGAAAAAATCGTTTTTGGTCATTGGGCTTCATTAAACGGAAATACACATCTACACCAGTTTTGTGGTTTAGATACGGGTTATGTTTGGGGACAAACTATGACGATGCTAAACCTATCGACTGATGAAATTTATACAGTAAATTATCAAGATTAATTAATCTCAGTCGATAGCCAGATTAAGACAATATGATCCAAACACTATATTTCACTACTTAGCTAGTTATAGTAACAAAACATTATTGGCTTATTGGAATAGCCATTTTATAAAAAATATAAAAAGTCAGTATTGAAACTGCCAACTTGATTTAGGGCCATTCTATGAAAATTACAGTCGCTACGCGTGTCGTAGGTGGGTTTACGATTATTACACTGTTACTCGTTATATTAGGAGTAGCAGCAGTATCCTTTTTGTCTAGTATTGATAGTGCCACTGAAGAAGTGAATACCTTAGCCCTTCCTACAGTAAGCGGTAGTAGTCAATTAAAAGTGTCGTTTTTAAACATGGGGCGTCTCACCACTGAAGCTTATTACGAAGCCACTCTAAATGGATTGCAAGACAAAAAAACAGCATTCGAAAGCAGTCAGAGCAATTTTGATAGTGAACTGCGCATCCTCACTGCTGTGGTCAGCAAAGAGCAAGACTTACGTGCGTCTTTAATCGAAACAGAAAATATTTATCGTCAATATATAGAAAATATAAATACCTTACTTGATAGTAAGAAAGCGGATTTAGTGTTCGGCAATAAGGTATTGGATGTATTAGGCAATATTGAGGATAACGCAGACGATAGCTCAACTTTAATTGTGGATTTTGCAGATTTAGAAAAAGTGCAGAATAATAAACAACTTTCTAGAGCAGTAGACATAGCCAATGGACTTGAATCTAATCTTACGACCTTGCTCACAGTGGGTGCAGAATACGTTAAGACTCAGAACTTAGTCAGAGCCGATACAATAGGCAATGAAGTTAAATTAGTCGTCAACCAAATAAGAGAAAAAACGAATCAAATTCAAAACATAGCCGGAGACAGAGACGATAGTGGCACATTAAGCGAACTGTATGAATTAATAGAAGGTGTCACTGATTCTATTTCCTCGCCTAACGGCTTGATTCAGTCACAAATAAAGCGTCTAAATAGTCGTAAGCAAGCTGATTCCGCATATACAGCATCAGAAGAAAACATTAAGAGCGCCATTCAAAAACTTGATGATTTATTAAAACTAGCCGACTCTAAAGCAAAGTATGCCAAGAAGGATGTCGCAGACTCTGTGGCAACAAGCAAAACAGTTACCATAGCGATTGGTTTAGTGTCGGTACTCATCGCCGCAGCTATTGCTTATGGAACGGTGTTGGCCATAGTCAAACCATTAAAAAAAGTGAATGAAATGTTGCATGTGGTTTCCACCGGAGATCTCACCCGCAGGTTAGATGACTCTGGGCAAGATGAATTTGGTGAGTTAGCTAAAAATTGCAATAACTTAATCGACAGTTTAAAAGTACTGATCACTGGTATTAGCTCACGATCAGCTCAATTGGCAGCTGCAGCTGAACAAACATCTGCGGTCACGGCGCAAACGACTCAGTCTATCCAAAACCAAAAATCGCAAGTTGCACAAGTCGCAGCAGCAACAACTGAGATGCACAGCACATCGCAATTAGTGACTAAGAGCGCCGAAGATACGTTGAATCAAATCAAACATGCAGATTCTGAAGCAGAAAAAGTGAAGGTTATCTCTGAAGAAAACAAAAGAACTATATTAGTACTAGCTAGAGACGTGGAAGAAGCGGCACAAGTGATCAATAAATTACATCAAGACAGTGCCAGCATAGGCGGTATCCTAGATGTAATCAGAGGTGTTGCGGATCAAACTAATCTTCTGGCATTGAACGCAGCTATTGAAGCCGCCAGAGCAGGTGAACAAGGTCGCGGGTTCGCAGTTGTAGCTGACGAGGTCAGAACGTTAGCCAGTCGTACACAAAAATCAACACAAGAAATTAACTCGATGATTGAAGTTTTACAAGCTGGTGCAGAAAAAGCAGTCAATGTGATGAATCAAGGCAAAGAGCAAACAACAATATGTGTAGAACAAACTGAAAAAGCGACAGTAGCCTTAGAATCTATTACTGATGCGGTCCATAAAGCCTATGATGTAAGTAGCCAGATAGCTCAATCTGCACGAGAGCAAAATGTCGTGTCACTAGAAATTAGTGAAAAACTTGAAAATATTGTAAATATTGCCGAAGAAACCACAATCGGCGCTAATCAGACGTCTGAGTCTAGCCATGAAGTAGCTAAGCTTGCAGAGGAATTACAAAATTCTGTACAGCAATTTAGGGTTAGTTAGATTTTTGTATAATATACGAGCTTAGAGCTTTTTTAGAGAACATTTTGAAACCGACGAAAGTCGGTTTTTTATTGGCTAAACCTCACATAGATTTGAAATCAAAAGCATGGGCTGACATCCACTGGCATCGATGCCTTTTTTAACACTGCATCTTTGCTATACGACTTATTTTTTGGCTACAGCAACAAAAGCAAGCAAAAAATGCTGATCTAGGGCAAATCAAGGTCATCGGCTATGCTGACTTAAGTCATGTAATTTATATGCCTATAAAAACCAAGTCTACTTTGACTTTTTCAAAACACTAACGTTATGAAAAACCATTAAAAATTAAACGGGATGCTTGAATAAGAGTGAAAATTCAAGTTGTATTCAAACTAAGGTCTGGCGACTAAGATGTTGATTCTAAGTGTGAGCTCTAATAAAAAAAACAAAACCAAATGCTTACTCGCATCAGCGCTAACTTTGTTCATTTATAGTCAAACCTCTTTAAAAGAAGTAATTCTCAGTGTGAATTACTCGTTTGCTATTGATGGAAAAGATCCAGAGTTAAAAATTTCTACCATTAAAAAACCTGCTGTTTGATATACATTGCGTAC
>JBNMPD010000070.1:0-14097 GCA_051276225.1 Flavobacteriales bacterium | reverse complement strand
TTAGTTGAAACAAGGTCGTTGTCATATTCGAATGAGTCAGGCAGAGCCTTTGCTTCCATCGGAAAGTAAATTGGTTGAGTACTGGCAGGAATAATGGTGCTGTTAAAAGACTGACACATGGACAAAGAGTTGTTGGCGATTTTATCTTGATCGTACAAAGTGACGGCGGTGTAAAGACGGACTAGGTTTTTTGATAAACCATAACCAATGCCACTACAACGACTAAAAAACCAAAAATGACACTTTAATACTCAACATTTTTTTCATTTGCACCCTCTATATAGTGTAGTAAAATCAGAATTTTATACTTTACCTTAAATTAGCCACCCATTAAAAACCACACTACTCACCAGCTAAATAAAAACCTAAACTAAAAGTTGGCGTGAAATCACTAGTTAATAGAAACATGCCAACTTTAGGCAAAAAATGTGTGGATAATGTTTGGTGAGTTCGAGAGAAGAGAAGAGTATAGGAGAGGAGATTAAAGTGAGTAGCTTTTTCTGGTTTTTTGATCCATTAAACATGTTAGTTCCGCAGAAAATCGGCAGGAAAACACTGAACCTTTACCTACTGTACTTCTAATTACCAAATGAGAGTTATGGTGGGATAAAACATGTTTAACAATAGACAATCCTAAACCAGAACCTCCCGTTGTTCGCGAACGTGCTTTGTCTACACGATAGAAACGTTCAGTCAGTCGACCGATATGTTCTGCTGCAATGCCATCGCCATTATCTTTAACAACAAACATAGCTTGACCAGCCTGCAGGGACCACTTTACTTCAATCACACCTTTGTTAGGTGTATAATGAATGGCGTTGAAAATCATATTAGAAAACGCACTTCGTAATTCAGATTCGATGCCGTAAACATATAAATCAGGTGATATATCAAAAAATATTTTATGTAATCTGTTTCGATTAAGGGCTTCTGATTCTGCTTGAATTTGCCACAACAGTTGAGGCACATTGACTATTTTTTCAAAGACTCTTTCAGTGCTGGCTTCGATGCGTGACAACACTAATAATTCTTCAACTAAGCTTTGCATCCGCATTGATTGCGAGCGCATTTCAGAAATAGCTTTTTTCATCATTGGCTCAGACATATCACCATTTTCAGGCATCATTTCTAAATAGCCATTGATCACAGTTAAAGGTGTTTTCAACTCATGAGACACATTAGCGACAAAGTCTTTACGCATTTTTTCAATTTGAGTCAAGCGAGTGACATCACGAATGAGGACCATAAGCTGAACATCTTCGTAAGGCACGATCCTAAATTCTAGTACTTTATTGGGATTGATAGGTGAGATAATTTCTATGGGTCGTTCAAAGCGATTAGTATGGTAGAAGGTTGTAAACTGCTCATTATCGATGCAGTCATACACTTTTTGTCCCATATCTTCAGGCCATTGCAAACCCAATTCAATTCTGGCTAATCGGTTACACCATGTTATCTGCGCAGAGTCATTCACTATAAGGGCGGCGTCGGGAAGAGCCTCTGAGCCTTGTCGGAAACGTCTGATTATTTCGCCTAAGGTTTTACGCTTATTACGACTTTTTAAATTAGCACCATAAATGCCTTGGTAAATATGCGACCAAATGCCTCGAGAAGTTGGAGGGGATATTTTTTTACTGTGCGATAACCAGTAGTTCAGCCTATAGAGCCTCCAATAATGAAGGCCAAGTAACCCTGAAGTGCCAAACAACAAAGTGAAGGCTAAATAATTAATATATACGCCAATTAATGTGCAACATGTCATAAAAACAATGACTCTTGCTATGCTTCTCAGCCAAGCGAAACGGTTATACATCTTGGGATCAGATTCCTCTTTTAAGCTAATAAGAAACATTCATATTTGTGAAAGCCGATAAAGGATGAATTAAAAACATATAAACAACTACATTCGTTACACTTTACTAGAAAACCGGTAACCAGCACCACGCACTGTTTGGATCATAATATCATGAGAAAACTCAGATAACGCTTTACGCAACCTTCTAATGTGCACGTCAACCGTTCTATCTTCGACATAAACGTTAGTACCCCACACATTGTCCAACAACTGTTCACGACTATATACCCGCTCAGCATGTGTCATGAAAAAGTGTAAAAGTTTGAATTCAGTTGGCCCCATATCAATCGGCGTCTCATTAGATGTCACACGATGAGACAACGGATCGAGTTTTAAACCTTGGTAATCAATCGCATCTTCGCTAGATGTGGGTGATACACGTCTGATCACTGCTTTCACTCTGGCCACTAATTCCTTAGGCGAAAAAGGTTTAGTCACATAATCATCAGCACCCGCTTCCAATCCTCTGATTTTATCTTCTTCTTCGCCTCTGGCTGTTAGCATGATGATAGGTATGTCTCGGGCATACTCATGCTGCTTAAGTTTTTTCGCCAGTTGCACACCTGTACCTCCTGGTAACATCCAATCTAATAAAATCAGATCTGGAAAAGGCTCAACTATTTTTTCTAGGGCTATCTGATAATCTTCAGCCTCAATAGTTTCATATCCCGATTGTTCAAGCACAAATTTCAGCATGTCTCGAATAGGAGCTTCATCTTCCACCAATAAAATACGTTTTGCCATTTTTAAAGTTCCTTGATACATAAACAAGTCATCGTATTATTCAGATTTTGTGTGACATTTTTATTACGAGCAACATTTTAGTCCAAATCTTTTTACGAAAACGGTACTTTGAGGGATCATGAGCTTTTGCAGTCCTGATCCAACTGCCGCTCAAAACACAATCTTACATACACATCTTGTTTAATTTTTTTATTCCGCATATTCTTTGCATGCAGTTTACACATAAGGAATTATGGAGCTCTATGTCAAATGTTAAACAAGGTTTATCCAGAAAACTTCTTGCTAGAGTATTGTCAGTTTATTTTGTACTCACTTTAATTGTGACCACAGGTCAAATTTTTGCCGAATATTTAAACGCAAAAAGTCATATAGAAAGTGAACTTAAGACATTAAAAAACACCTTTAGCACCAGTCTCACCCGGGCTATTTGGGAGCTTAACACCCCTCAAGCAAAGTCTATCGCTCTAGGTTTAATGGAATTGCCAATAGTTGAAGGCGTACAAATTCGCGATGAAAACAGTAGCTATATTGCAGATTTAGGACGTACGTCTAAATTAATCGGTGAGTCCATCACTAAAGGCGTAGTAAAAAATCACCCAGGCGGCACATTTGGTTACAGTTTTCCTTTAATTTTCGAATTCTCTGGTAGAACGTCATTAGTCGGTGATGTCACTTTATACTCAAGTTCAGCCGTAATCTTTGGCAGAATAGAAGTGGGAATATTCTTCTTAATTGGCAATGCAATAATCAAAACTGCGTTTTTAGTATTTCTCTTTATGAGCGCTTTTCGTAATATGTTGACTAATCCGTTGAATGAATTATCCCAACAAATCACCGAATTTAACCTAGATGATCCTGAGTCTTCAAAGCTTGATTTGAACATTCAAGATGACAACGAATTAAAGCTGCTGGAAACGTCTTACAACAAGCTGATCGATGAAATGATTGAGTTTCAAACTAAACTTGCAGGTACTCAAAGTGAGTTGCAACAAGCTAACTTTATGTTAGATGATCAGAATATCTCATTAGAAGAAGAAGTGGCTAAAAAAACCGCCACACTCAGCAGGATCATGTTGGACTTGGAACAACAAAAAGATGAGTTATTAATTAACCAGCGTGAACTACGCCAAGAAAACGAAAACCGCCAATTTATTGAAGATGAACTACGGAAACGAAATTCTGAGTTAGCCACATCAATGGAAACCATTCAAATGGCTAAAGATCAATTGGTTGAATCAGAACGGATGGCTTCATTGGGGGGCTTGGTAGCAGGCATTGCTCACGACGTGAATACGCCTTTGGGTGTAAGTGTGACAGCCACCAGCTTTTTACAAGATAGACTTAGAAAACTTCAAAACGCCTACGATGAAAAAAAGCTAACAGGCAATACTATGAACTCGTTTTTTTCTGACGCCGATCAAACCATTACTTTATTAACAAACAATTTAAACCGTGCATCTGATCTTATTTCAAGTTTTAAACAGGTTGCGGTAGATCAAACAAGCGAAGCAGAAAGAGAAGTCAATGTCAGTGAGTATTTAACTGAAGTGGTTCAATCTTTGGCGCCTAACTTTAAAAAGACTCAGCATACTATTGATATTCATTGCCCAGACAATTTATCAATCACATGTGCGCCTGGCGTATTGGCACAAATAGTAACTAATATGATCATGAACTCCCTAATTCATGGTTTTGAAGGAAGAGTCAAAGGGGCTATTAAACTCGAGATTTCAGAACAAAACAACAATCTTGTTATGAACTACTCTGACGATGGACGAGGTCTTGATGAAGAAACTCTGGAGCGGCATTTCGATGTATTTTTTACGACCCGAAGAGGTAAAGGTGGAAGCGGCTTAGGCACACACATTATGTACAATTTAGTGACCCAAACGCTAGGTGGCATAATAGAAGCATTCAGCAAACCAGGTCAAGGTCTGCAATACATCATTACCATCCCTGTTTAAACAAATGGTTAGTAAATAATATTATCTGGCCTTCAGTCATATCCTTATCTTTACCTGTACACATATCTGGCTTTTACACGTGGCAGACAAAGTTAATTCCTGATAGTCTCAACATCCATTTTTAATCGTGCAACTCTGCGCAGGTGGCTAGTATATTTTTCTTAGTCAAAGCAACAATATCGCTTTATATCAGACAATATTGTTAACCCGAAAGATACACAGCCCTAAACTATTAACGGAACATTTTTATGTGGTTTAAAAACCTAAAGCTCTACGCAATTACCCAAGACATGGATTTCAAAGAACAAGACTTTGAAGACAAACTTGCTGAATTCAAATTTCGCCCTTGCGGCAGCCAAGAATTAGCAACGATGGGGTGGGCTTCTCCCTTTAATCAGGGCGAGACTTTAATTCACGCTACAGCAGGTAGGATTTGGTTAACCTTAAAGAAACAAGAACGTATTTTGCCAGCAGTGGTTGTGAATGCTGAACTCGCAGACAAAGTAGCACTAATCGAAACCGAGACAGGTTCTCCTGTGGGCAAAAAAGCTCAGCAGGATATGAAACAAGAAATCATTCATCGTTTGTTGCCACAGGCGTTTACCAAAAACAGTTATACACACGGTTTTATCTCTACCCAAGATAATTTAGTGGTAGTAGATTCATCTGCAGACGGAAAAGCTGAAGCGTTTTTGGCAATGCTACGTAAAGCAATTGGTTCATTGCCTGTTGTGCCTTTAGCTAGACATTCTGTGCAAGCAGATTTAACCTCATGGTTGAAAGATAACTCCGCACCAACAGATATCAGCATCTTAGAAGAAGCTGAATTACAAGCTTTGGAGGAAGATGGGGCTATTATTCGCTGTAAAAACCAAGATTTGTACAGTGAAGAAATCACTCATCACTTAGAGGCAGGAAAGTCAGTTCAAAAAATTGCTGTTGAGTGGAATGAAACACTTTCAGCAATCATTCAGGAAGATTTAAGCATCAAACGTGTAAAGTTCACCGATGTGATAAGAGAACAAAACGACGATATACCTAAAGATCAGATACTAGCTCGATTAGATGCAAATTTTGCGCTTATGTCGGGGGAAATTGTTCGTTTTGCTACACGATTAAAAGAGATATTTAATTTAGACGATGAAAAAGTGAGTTAACACTAATTTCATATTGAAAAAAGATGCTGGCTTAACCCAGCATCCTGCAACGATAATAGCTGATATTTATTGAAACATTTGTTTGGCGCTGGTGCGCAGCTCACCAAATTCATCATTAAGTAGCTCAGACAAATCAGTAATAATACCTTTTTCTATTGCCTCGTTAAAAATTTGTTCTTTATGGCTTTCAAACTTTCCACACAAAGCAGCACCTAGTCTGACTATATCTAAATAACAAACAGTTTCAGAACTCGTAGAAAAATCTTTCCAGTTGTAGGCAACATTCACAAATTCTGACTCAAAGCCCCATTCTGTTAGGATACTTGTACTTAATTCACCCGCCATTTCTTCAATGGCCACATCCAAAAATGTTGGGTTAGTAAATACATTTACATGACGCTCTGCTTCAGTGAGTATGGGCAATACACCAATATTATGCACCAAAGCGGCTAACATTATTGATTCAAGATTCAGGGTACGGTTCTTAGTTTCTTTTAGATAAACGTGCATTACAGCTAAAGAGTTAGCTACGATTTCAATCGTTTCAGTCCATATTTGGTTCATGTACTGTTTAACTACGTCATTTTTAGATACAAACAGCTGTTCCATCGCCAATGCTGTAGCGATATTTTTCATCTGTTGTAGGCCAATACGTGTAATCGCTTGCTGAGTCGAAGTCACTTTAACTGACCTACCCAAATACGCACTATTAGATATTTTTATCATACGGGCGCTCAAAGATGGATCTTGGCTAACCACATCAGCCATTGCACTTAGATCGATATTTGGATCGTCAGCTGCTCTTCTTACCTTTAATGCAATTGCAGGTAAGGTGGGTAGAACTAAAGTATCGTTATTAATTTTTTCTACCAATATAGTATGCAGTACGTTTTCTGTATCCATATTTTTACCTGTATCCTTTCAAAGAAAATCGAACCATAGGCTCACCCTATACAATTAGTTTTCTTTTCATCTTATCCGTGGCCGCCAGTGACACGTTAATAATAAAATGCCACATTGTTAGTTGATCAGAGAGATTAAACTCCAAAATATTTTAAACAAAATACATTAAATATTAACATGTTTTTTAGTGATATCTAGAAACGAAAAACGCATTAAAAGCTAAAAATTTGTTATATTTCTTATGAATTAAGATAAATGCCGTAATACAACAATAAAAAAGGTGACGTAATGAAAATCCTCTCAATATCATACATCTCAGCAATGGCATTAGTCGTTTGTGCGACACTAATTTTGTCGTGTGATAAACCAGCAAATGATAATACTCAGATTCAGCCACTCGAAAACATATCCACTGATAAAAACCTTGAGCTATCCTTTATTGGAGAAAACAAAAACCGACTTAACATTTATTTTCCTGTCACTTTGTCTGCAGACATAAGCCATTTAAGTATTCAGCAGAAACAAATGTTAGTGGTTTTAATAGAAGCATCGGTGATCATGGATGACTTATTCTGGCAACAAGCATTTGGCCAGAATAAGATACCTTTTTTATCTCAAATTATCGATCCTCAGGTAAAAAACTTTGCAGCTATCAACTATGGCCCTTGGGACAGATTGAATGGTGATCAGGCATTTTTGTCGGATACAGATGAAAAACGATTAGGTGCACAGTTTTATCCCGCAGATATGACCAAGGCAGAATTTGAAGCCAACCACTTTGAAGATAAAGCGGGTTTGTATTCTATGGTCCGTAGGGATAAAAATGGGCAGTTAATCGCGATCCCTTACTCAACTTACTTTTCCAAAGAACTAACAAAGGCTTCACAACTATTAATAAAGGCTGCCAATTTAGCAGAAGATACAAGTTTTGCTGCGTACCTCACCTTACGCGCTGAAGCATTGTTGACGAACCATTACCAAGCTTCTGACTATGCGTGGATGGATATGAAAACCAATCCTATTGAATTGGTTTATGGGCCGATTGAAACTTATGAAGATCAATTGTTTGGTTATCGAGCAGCATTTGAGTCTTATGTGTTACTAAAGGATTTAGCTTGGAGCGAACGCCTCAGTAAATATGCTTCTTATTTACCTGAGCTACAGCAAGGCTTGCCTGTTGAAGCAAAATACAAAGCACAAATGCCTGGAGCGAATGCTGACTTAAATGCTTATGATGTAATTTATTATGCAGGGCATTCTAATGCAGGCAGTAAAACTATTGCTATCAACTTGCCTAACGACGAAGAAGTGCAGTTGGAAAAAGGCACTCGCCGCTTACAACTCAAAAATGCCATGCGAGCCAAGTTTGACAACATATTACTGCCCATTTCTAAACAATTGATTGTGCCTGAACAGCGTCAACACATCACCTTCACTGCTTTTTTTGCTAACACCATGTTTCATGAAGTTGCTCATGGTCTTGGTGTCAAAACAGTATTAGGCACCGACCAAACAGTCAGACAAGCATTAAAAGAGCACGCATCGGCCTTAGAAGAAGGTAAAGCCGACATCTTAGGACTGTATATGGTGCAACAGTTGTTAGCCAGAGGTGTGATTGATGAAGGCATGTTGGAAGATTATTACGTTACTTTTATGGCAGGTATTTTTCGTTCTGTTCGTTTTGGTGCGTCCAGTGCTCATGGCAAAGCCAATATGATCAGGTTTAACTTTTTTCAAGAATACAAGGCGTTTAGTCGCAATGAAGACGGGTTATATTTAGTCGACATGCTAAAAATGACAGAAGCTATCGATGCGCTATCAAATAAAATACTGACTCTTCAAGGTGACGGAGATTATGCTGGTGTGGCGGAGTTAGTCGCAGATAAAGGTGTCATCAAAGCACAATTGCAACAAGACCTCGATAAACTGACCGCTGCAAACATTCCAGTGGATATCGACTTCAAACAAGGCATTAAAGTACTGGGGCTTTAGTCACAACAATAAACTAAATAGCCGAGTGTTGTGCTTCTAAACAGCACGGCACTTGGCTTGTGCTTTGTAATATGTATTACTACAGCGTTTTAAGTTTGTCTTGGTAAGGTGGCCATCCCATGGCTTTACCTGCTAATACATGCAAATGAATATGGTAGACGGTTTGACCGCCATTTTTGTTGCAGTTCATTACAGCTCTGTAACCCTCTTCAGCAAAACCAAGTTTTTCGGCTAATTGTGCCACCACCCAATACAAATGCCCTACTAACGCTTTATCTTCCTCTTGAATATCATTCATAGTGGTGATCGGTTTTTTGGGGATAACTAAAAAGTGTATGGGTGCCTGCGGATTAATATCATTAAACGCCAAAGCTAATTCATCTTCATAAAGAATATCTGTTGGGATTTCTTTATTGATGATTTTAGTGAAAATAGTATCGCTCATAACTTTTTCCTTTTTAAATAAATACAAATATTAGTAGTGCTGTACCTAAAATTAATCTGTAAATGACAAATGGCAACATACCAATTTTAGATATCCACGCTAAAAATAAATAAATACAAGCATAAGCGCTGATAAATGAAAATGCAGCGCCAAACAGAAGAGCGTTCCAATCCACAGCGTTCGGGGTTTGCAATAAGTCTAATATGGCGAGTAACCCGGCACCTAGTATCACTGGTATAGACAATAAAAATGAAAAACGCGCTGCACTTTCTCTATCTAAACCAATCATCAAGCCAGCTGTCATAGTGATACCCGAGCGTGACGTACCGGGGATAATGGCGACAGCTTGTGCAAGCCCAATAAAAATCGCATTTTTCCATGTGATTTGATGAACAGTTTTCACCTGAGTTGCTTTATTGTCTGCATACCAAAGCAATAAACCAAAGCCAATGGTCGTAATGGCGATGACTAAAGCCGAACGACCGTATATTTCTATAATATCTTTAAATGTAAACCCTAATATCACAGCGGGAATAGTGCCGATAATGATCCACCAGGCTAAGCGGCTATCTTGTGTTTGATCGGAACCAAGGCCATGACTAAACCAAGCCCTTGTTAAGCGCATGATATCTGCACGAAAGTAAATCATTACTGCAAGCAAACTACCAACATGAACAGCCACATCGTAAGCGAGACCTTGATCGTTCCAGCCTAAGACCTCAGAAGGTAAAATTAAATGGGCGGAACTAGATATAGGTAAAAATTCAGTCAATCCTTGAATGATCGCCAAGATAATAATTTCAAATAAGGTCATATGCCTGTTGGGCTCCAATCAAATTTAATAACCCACAACTTCTGTTGGTTCTTATCATATGTTTGCCAGAGATTGGCATAACTTTCATTAACAATTGGATGCACTTCATCAGCAGCAATCTCAGCTAGGGGTTTTAATACAAAAGCGTTATATAATACTTCTGGACGAGGTAATTGTATTGGTTGAGTCATAATTTGCTGATCGTATAATAATAAGTCTAAATCGAGTGTTCTGGGTGCAAACTTTTGCTCAACCCGCTGTCGTTTGTTGTCTTGTTCTATTTTTTTAAGAACAACACATACCTGTTCAATAGATAGAGATGTGTGAGCCTTAACCACTAAATTGTAAAAGTTATTGCCTTCAAATCCTACTGATTCACTTTCAAAGACAGATGAAAGAGTCAGCTCACCAAATGCCTGATTCATTCCATGCAATCCAGCTTTAGTGTGCTTTTCTTTGTCTACATTACTACCAACACTGATATAGATAATATGTGACTGCTCGGCGACAGAACTCAAAAAGTTTGTTCCTTAGTAAATTCTACTGCGACATTTTTAGCATTTGCCAAAATGTCAGGTTTACTCAACTTAAGACGCACTTTTTTCAGCTTTGGAAAAGATTGCAGCAACCAATCAAGCATCTGGCTAGCTAATGCTTCAATCAATTTATATTGACTGTTAGCAGCAAAATCACTGATGCCTTGGGCTATTTCCGCATAATTAAGCGTATTGTTTACATCATCCGTTAGTGCTGCCAAAGAAAGGTCAGCACTAAGCTCAACGTCGACTATTAATCGTTGTTGATGTTCTCTCTCCCAGTCATATACGCCAATCAACGCAAAGACCTCAAGCCCTTCAATATGAATTTTATCCATTGGTAATCCGCGCTGCATTTTATGAGTGTTTGGTATATTCTTGTAAATTGTAACCCATTCTTTTGATACAAGACATGACAGCACTAACAATATTAATGTTTGCATCAGCCTATTTATTGGGTTCTGTTTCCAGTGCTGTTTTAGTGTGTCGATTATTTAACATAGGTGACCCAAGAAATTTAGGCTCGGGTAACCCTGGCGCCACCAATGTTTTTCGCATCGGCGGGAGGTTTCCCGCTGTATTGGTATTAACTTTTGATATATTCAAAGGTACTTTGCCCGTCTGGGCGAGTTATTATTTAGGTCTGGAACCTATTTACTTGGCATTTGTAGCCGTAATGGCCTGTTTGGGCCATATGTTTCCATTATTTTTTAGATTTTCAGGGGGTAAGGCCGTTGCCACCGCATTTGGGGCGATCCTGCCATTAGGATTAGACTTAGCCACTATGTTGATAATGATCTGGGGGATTGTCATTATGCTAACAAACTATTCTTCTTTAGCAGCCATCGTATCTGTCAGCCTAGCGCCACTATTCACTTGGTTATTAGAACCTGAATACACACTACCAGTAGGAATATTAAGTATATTAATAATCCTACGTCACAAAGACAATATATTAAGAATTTTTCAAAAGCAGGAACCTAAGGTGTGGAGCAAGAAAAAAACGCAACAGTAGTGATGCGTTTTATTACAGAAGTCACCTTGACTGTGCAGTAAAACCTAAAATGTATATTCCATATCCCATCAAAAAATACATGCTTTATTTTTTCAATATAGTGATCGAGCGCAAAATTCTAGTTACCGGCATTTACCGGCAGTAAGCTTATAAACTGTGCTTCATCTTTTAATCTTTGCAAATCAGGATCCAGCGCAATAAGTTGCCGGTAATCTTCTTCTAATATGACCATTTCTTTTAGTACGTTTAATGCGTCATCGTCTTTTCCCGCTTGCAATAGCCCAAGTGCTTGAACATACAATACCTCGGGGTTTCGCTGAGATTGTTGTACTGCAATATCAAGTAATTCTAAACCTTCTGAAACGCGGCCTAAAAAGATGTAATAACGTCCTAACATTGCTCTTGTAAGCCAGTCTTCATTGTTAATGCTCAGATTACTAAGTGCTAACTCAGCCGCACGTTGGAATGCTTGTTTAACTTCTTTTTGTTGCTCAGGAATAAATCGATAACTCTCCGCTAAACGCCCCCAAACTCGGTGATCATCTGGGGCCAATGCCAGCGCTTGATCCTGCATTTCAGCTGCTTTTTCAAATTTTCCTGCGTAATAATATGAGGCACCTAAATTGGTTAAGGCTTGACGAGAGGGTTTTAATTGCAAAGAAGTTTCATAAGCATTCAAAGCTCGTTTTGTATCACCCATCATCCAATATGCGGATCCCAGACCTGCAAAACCTACAGCTGAGTCTGGTGTTAGGCGAGTAACAACCTCATATGCCTTTACCGAATCACTAAACTGTTCTGTCATGTAATAATAATTGGCCAAGGCTTCATAAGCTTTCCAGTAATTTCTTTTCAGATCAACAGCTCGAAGTAACTCAATTTTTGCTTCGGCAAACTTATTTTGAAGCAATAAGACTTCACCTAACTCTATATAAGCGTCAGCTGAGGTTGGGTTAATCGAAATGGCTTCATTTAATTGTGTAACCGATTTTTCATACCACCCTCGAAATCTATATAAGCGTCCCAGTGCAATTTTAACCTCACTGCTTAAGTTTTGATTTAGTTCTTGAGTTTTATCACACGCTTTCTCGGCCTTTGTAAAATCATTAATACTATTAGAGATTTCATACAACCGAAGATTAGCCTCACATAATCCAGCATAAGCTCTAGAGTAGTTTGCGTCGATATTTAGCGCTTGGTTGAATAGTTGTTTAGCAATATTCATTACATCTGCATCTTTGGAACCGCGAAGCTTTTCACGCCCTTGTAGATAAAAAATATATGCATCGATGTTTTCAGAATACGTTTCTTGCAAACGATTTTTAGAGGCTATAGAAAGGACTATTTTCAATTCGTTAACAACAGACGCAGCAATTTCTTGTTGTATTGCAAATACATCGTCTAGTTTACGGTCGTAAGTTTTGCTCCAAGTATTATACCCATCTACGCCATCAATCAACTGCACAGTTATTCGTATCCGGTTGCCATCTCTGCGCACACTTCCCTCAAGAATGTGTTCAACACTGAGCAAATTTGCTACTTCACGAATATCTACTTTTTCTCCCTGAAATCTAAATGAAGATGAGCGAGCTGCAACATTTAATTCATGCATGTCAGCCAAAAAATTGAGTATTTCCTCAGCTAAACCTGCAGCAAAATAATCAGACTCATCCTGACCATAAAAATTATCAAATGCTAAAACGGCTATAGAATTTTTCTTAGGCGTATTCTCAGAATTAACAACAATTTTAGCAGCTGGTCCTGGAAACTGTTCAAGTAAAAAAACAACTAAACCACCACTGCTAAGCAAAATCAGTACACACATACTTGCGGCCAATAACGGATTGTATTTTTTAGTTACATCAGGTACCTCGTTTTTATCAGGCCACAAGGGTAAATCGAACATCATACCTTGCGATTTAAAATCAATTAACCAAGCCAAAAAGAACACGGCAGGAAAGCCAACTATAGTGATCATAATAATGACTTTTATCCCTGACTCAGGCAATCCTAAGGGTTCAAAAGTAAGGCCTGCCACTTGTAAAATCAACCAACTTACAACAGCATAAGTGACAACAACAGGGATGACTTCACGGCGACGTATTTCTGAGAAAAACAGGCTGAAAAATTTTGGAAGTGTAATAGCTATCCCCTTTTTCTTTCGCTAAAAAAGAAAGGCCGAATAAAAAATGTTTCAGCAAATGGTATTTAATTAAACGAGAGTATATGCTTAGACTAACATCGAATCTAGGGATATAGACGATCATGCTCATAACACAAAATTTTAACGTATCTAACGAAGAATCTGCGACGAATAATTCAAATATTGAAACAGCAAATACTGCACCGAATGACCCCCCCCCCATCTCTGATGACAGCCTCAACAGCCCATCTAATAATATCGATTGTCCCGATGAACGAAGAGTTGCTGTAGACCTAATAATCAAACATATGGTTCCGATGGATGGGTTGACCGAAAAGACAACTGCAGATCAGACATTGATGGATGAGTTGGCAGACCAGATAATTACAAAACTAGTACCAATGAATGGGATTTCAAGCCTGACAATTAAACGGGTCAATCAGATCACTGAAGGGCAATCTGCGATAATAAAAATGGATTTAGTTATCCACGCATCGGATTCAAATGAACGTGTTGGTAAACCTGATAA
>JBNMPD010000069.1:0-14347 GCA_051276225.1 Flavobacteriales bacterium | reverse complement strand
ATGTGTCTCAGCAAGTCAGACAAGCCAATGCCACTTTAGTAAAAGTGCATCGCACTGCTGAAGAAGAATTTGAAGTGATTGTTGAAGCTTTAGGCACAGGTAGGGCAAATGAGTCTGTACTTATAACCACACAAACATCTGATATCGTTAATAAAATTAATTTTGACGATGGTGATAGAGTCAAAGCTGGCCAAATATTACTGACGCTAATCGACTTAGAAGAAAAAGCACGATTATCGGCCTTAGACGTTGATTTACAGGAAGCCAACCGCCAATTAAATCGCGTTACTAACCTAGCTAAAAATAATGTTGCATCAGAACAACTATTAGATGAACAGCAAGCGGAAGTGAATGCCCTAATAGCAGAAATGAATGTGTTAAAAACTCAAATGCAAGCGCTCGAAGTAAGGGCACCTTTTGATGGTTTATTGGGACTGCGACAAGTCAGTGTTGGGGCATTAGTTAGGCCAGGCGATGCCATTACTACCCTGGATGATTTATCTATTATAAAAGTCGATTTTAATATTGCCGAGGTCCACCTACCCAGTGTGGCTATCAATCAAAATATTCGTGCTACTTCCATTGCCTACCCTGATGAAACATTCGAAGGCAAAATAGTCAGTATCGGCTCTAGGGTTGACCCTGCTACTCGCGCTATTCAAATCCGTGCCAACATCAACAACCAAGATTTTAAATTACGTCCGGGTATGTTGTTGCAGATAAATTTACAGAAAAAATTGCTGACTACTTTGGTTCTTCCCGAAGCTAGCTTGGTTCCAGTAGAAGACAAACATTTTGTATTTGTCGTTAACGATTCAGTGGCAACAAGAAAACAAGTAGAAATAGGCCTGCGTAAACCCGGCATCGTACAAATTTTGTTGGGTTTGGAAAAAGGAGAATTGGTAGTGGTTGAGGGCGCTTTGAAATTAAGGGACGGTTCAAAAGTTGACGTTATGAATGCCGATGAGATAGATGGAATAAAGGAGTAGGTTATGTTTTTGTCAGATATCGCAGTCAAACGTCCAGTTTTTGCATCGGTTGTTAATTTGTTACTGGTTGTTTTTGGTATCGTTTCTATTAGCTTATTATCGTTGCGCGAATACCCTGATATCGATCCCCCTATTGTTTCTATTAATACTAATTACCCCGGTGCTTCAGCCTCGATTATAGAAACCCGTATCACGCAGTTAATAGAAGAGCGTATTAGTGGCATCGAAGGCATTAAAAATATCGAATCTAGTAGTAGTAATGGCCGTTCATCTATCAGTATTGAATTTGACTTGTCCAGAGATATTGATGCCGCGTCGAACGATGTGCGAGAAAGGGTTAGCCGAGTATTAAATAATCTGCCAGATCAAGCTGAACCACCTGAAGTGTCTAAGTCAAACTCAGACGAAGACGTCATCGTTTGGTACAACTTACGCAGCGATAACCTATCAGTGATGGAATTAACAGATTATGCAGATAGATTCGTAGTTGACCGTTTATCGGTTGCAGAAGGTGTTGCACGTGTGCAGTTAGGTGGTGGACGCAGATACGCTATGAAGGTGTGGCTAGACAGAAATGCCATGGCTGCCAGAGATATCACTGTGGCTGATATTGAGAATGTCATACGCTCTGAGAATGTCGAATTGCCTGCTGGTGAAGTGGAATCTATCGACCGGGATTTTGAAGTCCGAGTCGCCAGAAGTTTTCTTAGCCCTGAAGATTTTTCAAACCTAACCGTTAAAGCCAGTGCTGATGGTTATTTAGTTAAATTAAAAGAAGTCGCACGAGTTGAATTGGGTGCTGAAGACGACGAAACAGAGTTTCGTGGTGGCGGCGTGAACATGATTGGTTTAGGTATTGTTAAACAATCAAAGGCAAATACACTTGAAGTGGCAAGAGCCGCAAAAACAGCCATTCAACTTATCGAACAGACACTGCCAGACAATATTTTTATTGTTTCAAGTTATGACTCCTCTGTGTTTATTGAAGCGTCAATCAATGAAGTATATGAAACCTTAGCCATAGCTATTTTGATGGTGGTGTTAGTTATTTATGTATTTTTAGGTAATATTCGGGCGACACTTATCCCCGCAGTTACTGTGCCAGTGTCCTTAGTTTCAGCTTTTATCGTGATGTACGCCTTAGGCTTTTCGATTAACTTATTAACCTTGTTAGCAATGGTGTTAGCAATAGGTTTAGTGGTGGACGATGCAATAGTGGTGTTGGAAAATATTTCTCGACGCATAGAAATGGGCGAGCCGCCGATTCTGGCTGCCTATCGAGGGGCAAGAGAAGTAGGGTTTGCAGTAATAGCTACCACGTTAGTATTAATCTCTGTATTTGTTCCCTTGGTATTTTTACAAGGTAATATTGGACGATTATTTACAGAATTTGCTTTAGCAATAGCGGCAGCCGTCGCCTTTTCTAGTGTCACTGCCTTAACACTGTCACCGATGATGTGTTCTAAACTATTGAAAAAACGTACACAACCCTCAGGATTTGCATATTGGGTGGATACGAAGTTTAAAAAAGTTGAACAAGGTTATTTCAATGGTTTAGGTACCACTTTACATCAACCTTGGTTGATGAGTTTACTGGTTATTGGCAGCATAATAGCCTTATTTAAACTGGTACAAGTTATACCCGGTGAATTTGTACCTAAAGAAGATCGAGGTAACTTTTTTATACTGATGCAAAGTGCAGAAGGGTCAAGTTTTGAGGCCAATGCCGCCAATTTGAAAAAGATAGAAAACATATTACTGCCCTACACAGAAACAGGTGAAGCTGATCGTATTATTGTTCGTACCCCTGGTTTTGGCGGCACTGCCGGTATTGCTATTGTAGGCACACCTATTGGCCCAGATAAGAAAGGTTCGACCTTTGATTTGATGGATGAAATCAGCGGCAAATTAGTGAGTATCCCTGATGTTACCGCTTTTGCGGTGATGCGAAGTGGTATTGGCGGGCGTGGACTTGGTCGACCGGTACAATTTGTGTTGCAGGGTAATACTTATGAAGAGTTAGTAGAATGGCGAGACATAGTATTAACTAAGGCGCGAGAGAACCCTAATTTAATCCGCATAGATTCTGATTATAAAGAAACTTGGCCACAGTTATTGGTTAACATCAATAAGAACCGAGCCGCAGATTTAGGTGTGTCTATTAGTGATATTGGCCGCACTCTTGAAACTATGCTGGGTCAAAGACGGGTATCAACGTTTCTTGATAAAGGTCAAGAATATGATGTGATCATGGAAGGTTGGGAAGCAGATTATCGAAGTCCTTCGAGTATTGATAATATTTATGTGCGTTCATCTCAGTCTAACCAATTGATCCCCCTAGATAACTTATTGACTGTGGGTGAAAACGCGACTTCATCAAGGCTTAATCGCTACAATAGAATGCGCAGTATTACTATTAGTGCCAACATTGCTGACGGATATACTGTAGGTGAAGCATTAGAATATTTGCGTAATATTGTTGATACTGAACTACCTGATGAGGTTGCTATTGATTATAAGGGAGAGTCTCAGCAGTATCAGGAGTCAGGCGGCTCAATCTTATTTATTTTCGCCCTAGCTCTAGCTATCACTTATTTAGTCTTAGCGGCTCAATTTGAGAATTGGATCCACCCTTTGGTGATCATGTTAACTGTACCTTTGGCTTTAGTTGGCGCATTTATTGGCTTATATTTTGCTGGTATGAGTTTAAATATATACAGTCAGATAGGGCTGGTGATGTTAATCGGTTTAGCCGCAAAAAATGGTATCTTAATTGTTGAATTTGCTAATCAATTACGGGATGCGGGAGTCGAGTTTGAAGAGGCGTTACGCAAAGCGGCGACGCAAAGATTACGACCTATAGTGATGACCGGTTTCACAACAATCTTCAGTTCACTACCACTGGTTTTAGCCACAGGTGCAGGTGCTGAGAGCAGAACAGTAATTGGTATGGTGATATTCGCAGGTGTGACTGTTTCAGCTTTCCTAACCCTTTATATCGTGCCTACTGCCTATTATCTGCTTGCTAGGAATACTGGCTCACCTAATGCGCGGGCTAAAAAAATAGAAGGTTTAGAAGTTAGTATGCCCTATCGCAAAGGTGATGAAATTTAACTTTTTATAAATGCCCGTTAATGCTTTTTAGTTCAGGCCTATGTCTGCAATCAGTAAGCAAAATATTATCATTGTTACGAACCATATTAGAAGAGCAATGATATTAGCTTTAGATAATGGGTTTTGCTGGCGGACAAAGAGGCCCTCTTTTTGTCCTCCGCCGAATACTATATAACCTAATCCAGCAACGACCAATGTGCAGATAAACCCACTCACGTTCCACCAGAACCAAAATACCATTGGCATATAAAGCCATAAGAACACATTAACCAAAACACCACATACAATGCCAACGTTAACTTGTTTGGAAGTAATATGTTGGGTGCAAGTAGCAACTAAAAAAGTGGCTAGAATAGGTCCATAAAAAACTGAACCGACCTTGTTAATGGCTTCTATGATTGTTGGGGCTATATCTCCTGCATAAAAAGATAAGGTTAGAGTAATCAATCCCCAGAACAAACCAGCAATTTTAGCTGCTTTTACTGATGATTCAGGTGATAACGTATTCGCTGACAAGCGACAATAATCTTCTACCGAAACAGCTGATAAGCTGTTAATTGCAGAGCTAAGGGACGACATGGCAGCAGCTAGAATCGCTACTAATAACAGTCCTAATACACCGTTAGGTAAATAATTAATGATAAATATTGGCATTAACCAATCTGGGTGGCCAGTGGGTATCTGTGCCATAAATTCTGGGGTATGCATGGCTAAAGTTCCTATCACTAGCCCTGCTAAGCAATAAATTAGAGTGATCGGAAACCGTAAAAAACTTGCCATCATAATCATTTTTTTGAGGTCGGTAACACTTTTAGCAGACAACGAACGCTGGGCTTCGGATTGGTCACAGCCATAATAAGATGCGTATAAAATAATACCGCCAAATAACATAGGTAATAATCCAAAACCCTCGCCATCAAAGCCATTTGACGCAGTGTTAAGGGTGGTGAGTCTTTGAGTATCGACTAGCTGAAAAAATTGTTGCCAGCCACCTATATGATATAAACCAAATCCTAAGCAAACCAGTGCTCCTGTAACAATTAAACACATTTGAATAGCATCGCCATAGACAACCGCTTTCATCCCTCCTTGTAGAGAATAGATGATGGTAATCACACCAATTAGCCCAACACTTTGCCAAAAAGCTAAACCCATTGTGCTTTGTAAAATAAGGGATATGGCATAAATCATAATGGCGGTGGCAAATGAGCGACTTATTTGAAACACCATACTGATTAAAAGACGTGTTGATCGACTAAAGCGTTGCTCAAGAAAATCATACACACTCACCACTCCTGAGCGATATAAGGTAGGTAATATCCAATAAAGTAATAATAACATGGCTAAAGGTAAGGCTAACTCATAGGACAACCACACCAAGCCACCGCCTTCACGCAAACCAACAAAAGCGGGAGCCGAAATAAAACTGACGGCTGATAATTGGGTCGCCATGATAGACAAAGATAAAGGTTTCCAGCCAAGCGAACGGCCAGCTAAAAAGTAATCTTGTTTTGACGTTTGTTTACGTAACACAAACCCCATCAACAATAGGCCGATGAGATAAATAGCGACTATCGTATAATCAATATTGTTCATATATGCCTCCGTCGCTGCAACTGCATTTACCTTACAAAATTTTGCAGACAAAAAAAAGCACTAGTGTTTGATGAGGCTATTTATTTGATTATTGATTATTTGGTAAAGAAAATTTTAGTTCTTAAGCGCGTTGAAAGTGGCGCAGTTTGCTTAATATTTTGCAAAGTACTTTGACCAGCACTGCAAGTATCGTTTAGTGAAAAGATCATAATTATTAAATTGTGATATTAGGCTGTACTAATTAGGACTAACAATCAGTTATTAATATTGTTTATCTATTCGTACAGAGCCATTTGCTAAATTAATCATACGGATTTTGTATTGTGCTTGAAACCGCATAGCTGGGTCGAAACATTGAACCACCATGAACTCATCATCATCGATACTGATCATCAACTCAACTAACTGAATAGCTATTTGTTTGATAGGCGACTGGCTTTCATTAGCCATCGAACCGTCTAACATGGCACCTAGAATAGTACTCAGGGCTCTGCCGCTTCCACTCCCACTCCCAAATTGATTACCTATGCTGCCACCAATTAGCGCACCACAAAACACCTTCAAGCTCACCTAAAAACAAGTAATTTAAGGCTTGATAGGTGTGGAGCATGGTTTGTTAATAAGCTGAGACTTGGTAGGTGATTACATTGTCACTACTCACTAAAGATGCCACATTGGCGGCACCTCGATTCAGCCTAAGTTTTGCTTTAGGTGCGTCTTCATCTAATATCTGGGATAGTAAGGCAAAGTGTTTGCGGCTTTGTACCCAGTTATCTGCTAGGAAATGTCAACGCGTTTTTTCAAGTAGGTTTAAGGTGTAATTATTTTGAGCCTTTTTTGGCTCAGTGAATAATGCAGCAGCAGTTTTAAAATCACCTATTGCCTGAGCTGATCTAGCTTCTTTAAGTTGTTCAGCATAAACAGGAAATAAGTCTTTAAAGCCGACACTTTTTCACGCTGAAAAACTCAATGTTAAGCTTAGTGACAAGGTGAGCAACATGACACGTTTGAATAAAAAATTAGGACATAACAATAAAAAATTTAATAAACACATAAAAAAGATAATTTTGTAATAAGGTGACTCCAGACCAGATTAGGGCAGCAAAGTCGCTAATCAAGTCGTAGTAAAAAAGGTAGGTGTTTAACCAGCTTTGCTGGGCAAACAAAAAAGCCCCGATAATATTAATTATCAGGGCTTTTAATCATTTTGAATTTTGCTAATCGTCTAAGAAACTTTTTAGTTGCTCAGAGCGACTTGGATGACGTAATTTACGTAATGCTTTCGCTTCGATTTGACGAATACGCTCACGGGTCACATCAAACTGCTTACCCACTTCTTCAAGTGTGTGGTCTGTATTCATATCGATACCGAAGCGCATTCTTAGTACTTTAGCTTCACGAGCAGTCAAACCAGCTAACACTTCTTGAGTGGCATCTTTTAAGCTGCCACCTGTAGCCGAGTCCAAAGGCTGCACTATCGTGCTGTCTTCTATGAAATCACCCAAATGTGAATCTTCGTCATCACCGATAGGGGTTTCCATTGAAATGGGCTCTTTAGCAATTTTTAGTACCTTACGGATTTTGTCTTCTGGCATTAACATGCGTTCTGACAACTCTTCAGGTGTTGGCTCGCGGCCCATTTCTTGCAGCATTTGACGGCTGATGCGGTTAAGCTTATTGATCGTTTCAATCATGTGCACAGGGATACGAATAGTACGTGCCTGGTCAGCAATCGACCGAGTGATCGCCTGACGTATCCACCAAGTTGCGTAAGTTGAAAACTTATAACCACGACGATATTCAAATTTATCGACCGCTTTCATCAAACCAATATTACCTTCTTGGATAAGATCCAAGAATTGCAAACCACGGTTTGTGTATTTTTTCGCAATAGAGATAACCAAACGTAAGTTAGCTTCAACCATTTCTTTCTTGGCACGGCGTGCTTTCGCTTCACCAATCGACATACGGCGGTTAATATCTTTAATATCAGCAATAATCAACCCGGTTTCGTCTTCTACCGTATTCATCTTGCTAATGGCGCGTTCGAGTTCTTCTTGGTGCTCTCTCATCTCCTCTGCATAAGGTAATGATGAGTCGAGGATTTTGAATAACCAAACAGTTGATGTTTCGTTACCGGCAAAAGCCTTGATAAAGTCTTTTTTCGGCATTTTAGCAGTGATCACACAATGTTTCATCACTATGCGTTCTTGCACACGGATCCTATCCATCATGCTACGCATGTTTTTAACCATACGGTCAAACTGCTTAGGCGTTAGTCTAAATTCTTTAAATACTTCGCTTAGTTCATTAATTTGAACGCGCGCTTCTTTGTGTGAACGGCCTTTTGCATCGATAACATCACGCGCTTTTTCGTATTGATGGCGAAGTGCAGTAAATTTCTCGCGGGCTAACTCAGGATCTGGACCTGTGTCTTCTTCCTCTTCGTCCTCGTCGTCATCGCCATCTTCTTCTTTTAGTTCTTTAGCAGATAATTCTGAACCAACGTGGGTGGCAGTAGGTGCTACGTCTTGTTCGTTTGGATCAACAAAGCCAATAATAATGTCACTAAGTCGAATTTCTTCTGCTTCGAACATGTCCCATTGGTCAAGTAAATGAGTAATGGCTTCAGGGTATTCTGCAACAGAGCACTGGACCTGATTGATACCTTCTTCGATACGTTTGGCGATAACAATTTCGCCCTCACGTGTTAGAAGTTCAACTGTGCCCATTTCACGCATATACATACGTACCGGGTCAGTTGTGCGACCTATTTCACTTTCTACTGTAGCAAGGGCTGCAGCAGCGGCTTCAGCGGCTTCATCATCAGTATCGCTTTCTTGCATCAAAAGCTCATCTTTATCAGGAGCCGTTTCGAATACTTTGATGCCCATGTCGTTGATCATTCGGATGATATCTTCCATCTGATCTGAGTCGACAATATCTTGTGGAAGGTGGTCGTTAACTTCCGCAAAAGTCAAATAGCCCTGTTCTTTACCTTTGGCAATAAGGAGTTTTATCTGCGACTGCTTGCTTTGCACCATATAACTTACGCTTCTCGAATTAGATTAATATTCATCAAAACCTCTCGTTAGAGAGGATTTACGCTGTGACTTGCTTAAAATACCCAGTAAGTACTTCTTATTTACTTAGGTGTTAGCGAATTAGCCAGTATAGCAGATTAGCTATGCATTGGGCTAGATGTTGGGTCATTTTTGTTCTTTTACAAGATCACCTTTGTTCTTTACATAGTTACCTTTGCTCTTTTACAAGAATATTAAGTTCTTGTTTTTCTTCATCGGTTAATTTGCTCACCCTAGACTTAGAAAACAACTCATCCATACGGCTTTGTAAATGCCAATCTAGTAACTTAGCAAAGCTATCTTCAAATACAGCTACTTGATTTTGTTCAGCGTATTCCCACATCATTAATTTTGCTAGCTGAGCACTTTGTGGGTGATTACGAAAATGTTCCAAAGCTTGGGCTGTATTCGCCAGAGGTTTATTTAAGCAAAACTGATAAAGTTCAATTAACACCGGTATACCTGGTATATTTACTGATCCTAGCGGTGTTGGATCAGCGGCTTCACACTTTATCGCTAAACTAGGATCGTCTAATAATAATCTAATCATCATACGTACCGGTGATATTGTGCTTTTGTTGGGCGTGTTGAAGTCTAATTTCTTAGGTGTTTTTCGAAGATTTGCTTGTGTGACATCACGGTCATATTTGTGTTTATTTTGGTCACCCATATAATCGCTTAAGTTAGATAATAAAATTTCTCGAATATTATCACCTACTATCTGCTCAACTAACGGCATAGCTTCGGCTTTTAAAGCCGCTTTACCTTCGATGCTACCTACGTGATGGCGTTGTAATAAGTTATCAAAAAAGAACTTAGACAAAGGAACAGCATTGTTCTTTAGCTTTTCTTCAAAAGCTTCTTTACCAATTTTACGCACTAAAGTATCTGGGTCTTCGCCATCAGGTAAAAATAGAAACTTCATTTCTACCCCATCTTTTAGATAAGGCAGAGCGTTCTCTAGAGCTCGCCAAGCCGCTTCTCGACCAGCACGATCGCCATCGTAACAACACACCACTTCGCTGGTAGCGCGAAATAACATTTGAATATGTTCTGGTGTGGTCGCTGTGCCAAGTGAGGCAACGGCGTAGTCGATACCAAACTGTCCAAGCGCAACAACATCCATGTATCCTTCAACAATCATCACACGTGCCAAATGTCTATGGGCTTGTTTGGCCTGATAAAAACCATATAGTTCATGGCCTTTATGAAATATACGTGTTTCAGGCGAGTTAAGATATTTAGGGCCACCGTCTTCTAATACTCTGCCACCAAAACCTATAACGCGACCGCGTTTGTCACGAATAGGGAACATAATGCGATCACGGAAGAAGTCAAAGCGACGCCTGTTGTCATTTTCGGAAATAAGTTTTAATTCAAGTAACTGCTCTTGATAAATAGGACTTTTACCGAATGTTTTCAGTACTGAATCCCATTCGGGTGGTGCATAACCCATATCGAAGGCTTTGACTATTTCGCCATTAAGCCCACGGTTTTTTAAATAATTGACCGCTTTGTCTTTATCAGGGTGTACTTTAAGTTGTTGCGCAAAGTATTTTGCTACTTTTTCCATTAACTCGTAATCGTTTTCTTTTTGTTGTTTTTGCTCAGCTGAAGGAGGAGGGGCACTACCTTTTTCTCGTGGTACTTCAATACTATGATATTGAGCCAGTTCTTCGATAGCTTCTGGAAATTCTAGTCGGTCAAACTCCATCAAAAAAGAAATAACGTTTCCATGGGCACCACAGCCAAAGCAGTGATAAAATTGTTTGTCTTGGCTAACAGTGAAAGAAGGACTTTTTTCATCGTGAAAAGGGCAACAAGCTTGATGGTTACGACCCGCTTTTTTGAGACGAACACGACTGTCGATTAGTTCGATTATGTCTGTACGAGCAATAATGTCATCAATGAACTCGCGGGGGATACGACCAGACATTATACCTTCTCAATTAATAAAAATGGCTGAATATAATGCCATATAATGTAGCAAATTTAAGTGCTAAAACAAACAAACCGCATTCAAGTGCGGTTTGTAAACTATTAAACTGTGCGAGGGATTACTAAGAATTAAGTTTAGCTTTTATTTTACCACTTAATTGCCCCATATCGGCTCGGCCTTGAACTTTAGGCTTTAGCCAAGACATAACTTTACCCATATCTTGCATACTAGACGCACCTGATTCTGCCATCGCCTGCACAATCAAAGCATCAAGTTCTTCTTCACTAAGCGCTTTGGGAAGAAAATCGTGCAAAATTACAATTTCAGCTAGCTCTATATCAAGTAAATCTTGACGACCCGCAGTCTCATATTGACTTGCTGCATCTTTGCGTTGCTTTACCATCTTGATTAATATTGCAAGAATACCGTCATCATTAAGAGCAATATAGGACGGATCAGTACGACCATCTATTTCATGTTGCTTTACAGCAGACAAAGCCATACGAATAGTACCAAGGCGAATTTTGTCTCTGGCACGCATTGCATCTTTTTGTGCATTTTTTAAATCATCTAATAAAGACATGGAATGACTCATTGAAAACGGAGAAAAAGCATATTTGATAAAACGACTTGAAGCGCGGGGTTATTAGCTACAAACAACACGCTTCAGAAGAGATTTAGTACAATCTGATGCGACGAGCGTTTTCGCGAGACAACTTCTTCAAAAGACGTTTCTTAGCGGCAGCTTTCTTACGCTTACGTTCCCAAGTAGGCTTTTCAAAAAATTCGCGACGACGAACTTCAGAAAGTACACCTGCTTTTTCACATGAACGTTTAAAACGACGCAATGCAACATCAAAAGGTTCGTTTTCTCTTACTTTAACGATTGGCATTAAACTCTTACCTCAAAAATAAAAACTATATCGTGCCGGTATAATGAATAGCCAGCTCGGTTAAAAATGGTGCGGAATTGTATTCATATCCTCTAAGGATGTAAAGTCTTGATGAGCTAAAACTCTGATTAATTCAAACAAATGTCATATTAAATTGGAGGTTTGACTGCTAATCAGTAGAATACAGACAGTTTAAAACATTTTTGTTAGAAATTAAATATGCGTGTGTTAGGTATTGAAACCTCTTGTGATGAAACCGGTGTAGCCATTTATGATGATCAACAAGGCCTGTTAGCCCATCAACTATATAGTCAAGTAAAATTACATGCTGATTACGGTGGCGTTGTTCCGGAACTGGCTTCCAGAGATCATGTTCGAAAGTTAGTGCCTTTAATTAAAGATTCATTAAAAGAAGCGAATTGTAGCCATGCAGACATCGATGGTATTGCTTTTACTAAAGGTCCTGGTTTAGTGGGGGCTTTATTAGTGGGATCGTCGGTAGCACGTAGCTTAGCTTATGCTTGGAATAAACCTTCTATTGGTGTTCATCATATGGAAGGGCACCTGCTTGCACCTATGTTAGATGATCCCGCTCCTGAATTTCCCTTTGTGGCACTTTTGGTTTCAGGCGGTCATTCGATGATGGTGAAAGTAGAGGGTATTGGCCAATACACAGTATTAGGTGAATCGGTAGATGATGCTGCTGGCGAGGCGTTTGATAAGACAGCTAAATTACTTGGGCTAGATTACCCCGGAGGCCCATTGTTGGCTACATTAGCCGAAAAGGGTGAGGCAGGGCATTATAAATTCCCTAGGCCCATGACCACTAAACCTGGCTTAGATTTCAGTTTTAGCGGGTTAAAAACCTTTGCTGCTAATACTATTCGAGCCTCAGATGGTTCTGAGCAAACGTACGCAAATATTGCCTTCGCTTTTCAAGAAGCCGTCGTCGATACCTTAGCAATCAAATGCAAACGGGCTTTAAAACACACTAACTTGAAACGTTTGGTCATTGCCGGCGGTGTTAGCGCTAATAAACAATTACGCGAAGACCTTGCTGTTATGATGAAATCAATTAAAGGAGAGGTGTTTTATCCTAGGTTGGAATTTTGTACTGACAACGGCGCTATGATTGCATATGCGGGTTTACAAAGGCTCAAAGCGGGTGAAGTTGAAGGATTGTCTACCAAAGCTATGCCACGTTGGTCGTTAGAGGAATTAGCCAGTATTTAGTATCATTATCAAAGTAAATTAAAAGAATAGGTATTAAAATAGGTGTAAGAATAGACGAAAGAAATAGATAAGAGCTGTTTCAAGTTAATGTTTATTGAAAAGTAGACTGACTAAACTGGCTTTACTCTACCTTTTTAGCAAAAAATAATGATTTAGTAATAAAAAAAGTTTGTTCAATATCATAAAAAGTAGATATTAATTCAATATATTGACGACCCATTAAATCAGAAGCTAAAGTCAATGAAGCCTTAATAAGGATATAAAAATGTCAAAAAAATACGCTTTGATAATTGGAGTGAATCATTATCCGTATCTAGAACCAGAATGCCAATTAAACGGGTGTGTTAATGATGCAAAACTGGTTAAAAGTACGCTTAAAAATAAGTTTGGTTTTGCCCCAGAAAATATCGTTACTCTTTATGATGAAGCAGCAACTCGTGACGCTATTTTGGCAGAAATGGAGCGTATCGTTGAAATAATTGAAGAAGACGATATTGTTGTCTTTCATTTCAGTGGACATGGCCAAGAATGTAAAGTTAAACCAAAACACGTAGATGAAGGTTCAGATGAGGGCAGTGGAATGATTAACTGCATTATACCTTATGATGATTCAGAGCCAACACTTCATGATCCAATAATGGCTCCAGAAGGGAAAATTTATCGCGAAATTCGAGAAGGTCAAATTAATCAATGGCTTCAAGAATTAGCAAAAAAAACGCCTTACACAACATTAATATTTGATGCGTGCCATTCTGGAACAATGACACGTAGCAGCCAATCAACTGATGTTAGAAGTATCCCTCATGAAGTCCGTACACAAATAATTTCAGAAGAAGACTTTGGCACGACCGATCATTTTTCTGCTGCAGTAACAACACAATCAAGAGCAAGAAGAAAGGGTTGGTTAACGTTAAGTGATTATTATGTCGTCATTTCAGGTTGTAGAGATACACAGAAATCCAAAGAGAAAAATTTTGCTGAACAAGGCATGTTATTCAAACATGGTGTCTTAACTTATTTTTTGTGTGGTGCGCTAAATAAAGCAAAACCTGGCACAACTTATCGAGATGTTTTCGAGTTGGTTAGCACAGGTGTTGTGTCAAAAGTGAAAGCACAAAATCCACAAATTGAAGGAGCAATTGATAGGGAAGTGTTTGGTATTAAGGATATTGAGCCTCTAGCCTTTATTCCTATTTCTGGAGTTGACGGCGATCAAATTGTGCTAGATGGTGGAGCCGCTCATGGCTTGAGACACGGTTCTAAATGGGATGTTTATCCTCCTTTTACTAAACAAGTTAACGTTGAAAAACGCCTTGGAGTCATTAAAATCATTCAAGTAGGTGCCGTGTCATCTACTGCACAAATAATACACAGTAATACCAATATACCCTTAAATGCCAGATGTGTAGAAGTTGACACAGGTTTTGTTGCAGACAAGCTGCGGGTGTATTTGAGTAAAGCTTCCAGCATAACTCGTTCCGATATTGAGAGGCGTATACG
>JBNMPD010000068.1:0-14566 GCA_051276225.1 Flavobacteriales bacterium | reverse complement strand
GTACTGTGATTGGTTTTGTTTTGGTGCTTACAGGCAATATAGTAGTACTAACGCCGATTCATAAAATCAAAATGTTAATGGGTTTCGATAAACCTTTAGGTCAAGGCGCTAACTAATGAATGTACGTGATTTATGTTGATAAACGTTAGTCCAAACATTAAATACTGGGTATCAATTCTAACAATTCGAAAGCCTGATATTGATTGAATACACGAATGACGTTTTGTTCAAGTAAAGCCGTTGTAACGTCTTTACCTATTTTTTAAATATCGTTAAAGCTGCCATCGTAAATTTGAATGCTTACATATGACGGGCTCGATTCTCCCAATATTGTAAAGTACACCCCTTCATTTTGACACTTGGCTAATGCATTTTTGGCTGCAGTGATAAACCCTTCATTTAGTTTTTGCCCATCTATTACCTTAGCTTTACCAGTCATAACATCAAAACCGTCACCACCTTTTATTTCAGCTGACGCGTGAGGTATAGCCATAACTGCAAACACCTCCGGGCAAAAAAACAACATCATGAACGGCAACTAACTTTTCAAATTCACTATTTATGACTTTTAGATCGCTGGCGTTATATCTCACTTTGCAGCCAAGCAAACAGGCGCTGATTAGGATTTTAGCTAAAATGTAGTCTCTTTTGTTAGTTATAACATGAAAATTATAGTTGTTGTGCTAGCTTATCTAACGCCTCACCGGTCACACGATTAACTGTCCATTCGTCCATAGGCTTTGCACCTAAAGATTGATAGAAATCGACGGCGGGTTTGTTCCAATCCAAAACCCACCATTCTAAACGCCCGCATTTTAGTTCTAGGGCAAGAGATCCTAAATAACCTAATAGTATTTTACCTAAGCCTTTACCGCGCATATCGTGTTGCACGTATAAATCTTCTAAATAAATACCGGGGCGACCAAGAAATGTCGAGAAATTATGGAAGTACAATGCAAATGAAACCGCAACACCATTATATTCACCGATTACTACCTTGGCGTGGGGAGTATCGCCGAACAGGCTTTCTTTGAGTGTCGCCTCGTCAGCAACCACCTCATGTAATAATTTTTCGTAATTGGCCAACTCTCGAATAAATCTAAGAATAAGCGCTGTGTCTTTAATGGTTGCTAAGCGAATAATAAAATTAGGGTCGCGGGTTTGACTGTACATCTGATTTATCCTTTAATTGTTCTTTATTCCAACAAGCAACACAAAATATAATTAAGGACAAACACCACGCTGGCCAGTCACCAAATGAACGGTACGGAGTATATCCCTGCACTTGATGTATAACATCACTTAGAACCGCCGATTCAAACTGCGGTAACCTACTTTGAATTTGTCCTTGGTGATCGATAAAAGCCGTAATGCCGTTATTAGTTGCACGTAAAACAGGTAGGCCAAACTCCTTGGCTCGCGCCTGTGCAATTTCTAAGTGCTGGGCTGGACCGTGAGAGCCACCAAACCAAGCATCATTACTGACAGTGATAATAAAGTCGGTGTTGTAATATAGGTTGGCGGATATCTGTCTAGGAAAAGCGATTTCAAAGCAAATTGCTGGAGCAAAGTGATAACCTTTTGCCTCTAAGTTTGCCTGTTGGTAATCACCACGGCTAAAAGACGACATAGGTAAATCAAATATAGGTGCTAAACCACGTATCAAGTCTTCAAAAGGAATAAACTCGCCTATTGGCAACAAGTGGTGTTTTGCAAATCGATTGGCATGAAAGTAACGATAGTGACCGCGAGATGGGTTAACCTCATCTGTAGTATCTTTGTATCTCTGTCCTAGAGTAATTAAGTTGTTGTAGGCTTCTCGTGTTTCAAAGTTATAGTTAACAATACCTGTGATTAGCCCGGTGTGTGTTTGTGCGGCTAAGTTATCCATTTCACTTAAGTAATCTGTGGCCACAGGTTCTAGTTTAGGGATAGCCGCTTCTGGCCAGATGATCACGTCATTGTTCCAGTGATCGGCCGTCATGTTTTTGTATTTGTCCATGGTTGGCTGATCTTGTTCTGGGGCCCAGCGCAGGGCTTGTTCGATATTGCCTTGCACCATAGCGATACGTGCACTTTCGCCTGTTGGTTTAGCCCATTGATATTGGTTTAATGCTAACCCCGATACACCTATCACCGTGATAATAATAACACTAGCTAGCCATTTTTTATCAGTTGACCAGACTGCAATCACCGTACAGATTAAAACAATCAAACCTGAAACACCAAACTCGCCAACGACCGGGAACCAACCTGCAAGTGGTCCTTGTATTTGGCTATAACCTAAAGAAAGCCAGGGAAAACCGGTTAGAAACCAACTTCTTAGCCACTCAACCACTAACCAAATAAAGGGTAGGGCCAAAGGCCATAATCTAGGGGTGAAAAATTTAGTGACAAGATAACAACTCAAAGCAGGGAATAAGGCTAAATAAGTGCTTAACAACAACATTAGACTGATGGAGCCAATCAGCGGGATGCCTCCAAAATCAGCAATGCTCACATGCACCCAACTCACACCTGCACCAAACCAGCCTAAACCAAAAACAAAACCAAGTTTAAAGCTTTGTTTGGGTAAGGAGTGGCTGAGTAAATAAATAAAACCAGTGAGGCTTATGAAGGTAAACAGCCCAATTGAAAATGGCGCGTAAGCCAAGGTCAGCAACGCACCGAATAAACAGGTTAAAAACAGTTTTAGAATGAATGACATATCGTTCACTCTTTGGGTCATGCTCAGAGTTATTCTTCCGTTTCTGGCAGGGTGACTTTTAACTGCAGTAAGCGTCTTTTATCTGAGTTGGTCACTTTAAATTTAATATTATCAATGGTGACTTTTTCATCACGCTCTGGCATATGCCCAAAAGCTTTCAAAACAATACCACCTATTGTGTCTGCTTCTTCTTCGTCAAATTTGGTTTGAAAAAATTTGTTAAAGTCTTCTAACGACGTAAGTGCTTTAACCGAAAAAGTGTTTTTATTCAGCGGACGAATACCATCATTTTCGTCTTCTTCCACATCATGTTCGTCTTCAATTTCACCGACTATCAGTTCGAGAATATCTTCAATAGTGACTAAACCCGATACACCACCGTATTCATCTACTACTATGGCCATGTGATAACGTTTTTGTTGGAATTCTTTAAGCAATACATCTACACGTTTACTCTCAGGCACAATGACGGCTGGGCGAAGAATGTTTTTTAGAGCAAACTTTTTCTCAGGAACAAAGGCATATTTAAGCAGGTCTTTAGCTAGTAAAATCCCTTCAATATGGTCTTTGTCTTCGTTAATAACAGGAAAGCGGGAGTGGGCAGAGTCAAGCAGGATAGATAAAAACTGTTCTACAGTTTGTTCAATGTCAATGGTACGCATCTGTGCTCTTGGGATCATTATCTCCCTTACACGCATCTCACTAACCTCCATTACCCCTTCAATCATTGCTTTGGTTTGAGGGTTAATGACCTCTCGTTGTTCGGCGTCAGTGATGACCTCGAACAACTCTTCTTTATTTTTCGGCTCTCCCGTAAAGGACTGGACTATTTTCTCAATCCAGCCTTTGTTGGCAGAACCGCTAGTAGATGGGGGGTTGTCTTCGCTCATGATCTCGTTAATTAGGTTAGTTTTAGTAAAAACTTAAGGCATTATTAATTGTGCATACTGCATCATTAATGATTATGGTATGGGTCGTCAATGGCTAATTTTTGTAATATAGCAATTTCAATACCTTCCATTTCTTCAGCTTCTTGTTCTTCAATGTGATCATAACCCAGCAAATGCAAGGTTCCATGAATCAGCATATGTGCCCAGTGATGTTTAAGTAGCTTATTTTGTTGCTTCGATTCTTGTTTGACAACTTGCGCGCTAATCACAATGTCGCCTAAAAAATTAAATATCGATTCATCTATTTCAATACCCTCTGGCACAGCTAAATCAGGTATTTCAAAAGGAAAAGACAACACATTAGTTGCTGCGTCTTTACCGCGATATTGTTGATTAAGCTGCTGGATCTCTTCATCGTCAACAATACGTACAGTGATTTCTTTATCAGCAAGCTGCTGTTGGGACAATAAGGTGTCTAGCCATAATTGAATGTCATCTTGTTTAGGGATATCCGCACAATCACTGGCAAGTTGTAAGTCTAAAATAACGCTCACTGGTTTTTCACTTAGTAGAACTCTCATTTTTAGCAACGGCATCTTTAGCAACGGCATCATTAATAAGAGCTTCACTCACAAGGGCTTGTTGTTGAGCCTTTTTTTCTAGTCGTTCTTTTTCTTGTTTGCCTTCATACTCTTCATAAGCCATGACAATACGCCCTACTACTGGATGACGTACTACATCATTGGCACTAAAGAAGTTAAATGAAATGTCATTCACATCCTTTAATACTTCAATGCTGTGGCGTAAACCTGAACGTACACCACGAGGTAAGTCTACTTGGGTAATGTCTCCCGTGATCACTGCCTGAGAATTAAAACCGATACGGGTTAAGAACATTTTCATTTGTTCAACGGTTGTGTTTTGTGCTTCATCTAAGATAATAAACGCATCGTTTAAAGTACGACCACGCATATAGGCTAAAGGCGCTACTTCAATCACACTGCGTTCGATTAATTTTTCAACTTTTTCAAAACCTAACATTTCAAATAAGGCGTCGTATAAAGGGCGAAGATAAGGGTCGACCTTTTGTGATAAGTCACCCGGTAAAAAACCCAGTTTTTCACCAGCTTCAACAGCAGGGCGTGTCAGTAATATGCGGCGAACTTCTTGTCGTTCTAATGCTTCTACCGCACAAGCTACGGCTAAATAAGTTTTGCCGGTACCAGCAGGGCCCACACCAAAACTAATATCGTGATTAATGATATTACTCACATATTGTGATTGGTTAGGGTTACGAGGTTTGATCACCCCACGTTTGGTTTTAATATGCACTTCTTTACCATATTGACCAGCTTCGGCTCGTTCCAAACATTTTGCTTCTTGAATTGCTAGATGTACTTTGTTTGGTTCGATATCTGGTATTTCGCCACGAATTGGCTGAGTTTCCATATACAGTAATTTCAGCAATTGTGCTGCACCGCTGGCTTGTTGCGATTGCCCCATCACTTTAAATTCATTATTACGATAAGTGATTTCTACGCCTAAGCGGCTTTCAATTTGTTTGATATTGTCATCTAGTGGCCCACACAAGCTGGATAAACGTTTGTTGTCTGAAGGCTCTAATACAATTTCACTGCTTACAAGGTTACTCAAATGGTTAGTCTCTTTGCTTATAGGTTTTATTGGGTTTATTTCTAAACGACGGCAACTTGACCAACACCCAGGTCGTCAACTTTATTTGGATTTTTAGCTAAAATAGTATGCGGTGCCAATTCGTTACGTAAGTCCATCTGCTCTTCGGTTCTGAGCACATGACCTCTTAATGAATTCGCAAACACATCTGTTATTTTAACGTCAACAAAATGGCCAATCATTTTGGGTGTCCCCTCAAAGTTCACCACACGATTGTTTTCCGTACGTCCTGATAATTCCATTGGATTTTTCTTACTCGGACCTTCCACTAAAATACGTTGTTCGGTGTCAACCATGTTCCGAGCAATACGCAACGCTTGCTGGGTGATACGCTGTTGTAACAAACTTAAACGCTGCTTTTTGGTTTCTTCAGTTACATCGTCGGGTAAGTCAGCGGCGGGCGTGCCGGGACGAGCACTATAAATAAAACTAAAGCTCAAATCAAAGTCCATGGCTTGAATCAAGTTCATCGTGGCTTCAAAGTCAGCATCGGTTTCGCCGGGGAAACCAATAATGAAATCAGATGACATACTTAAATTAGGGCGGATTTTTTTAAGTCTTCTAATTTTAGACTTATACTCAATCGCAGTGTGACCGCGTTTCATCAAATTTAAAATACGATCTGCACCAGACTGAACGGGTAGATGTAAATGATCAACCAGTTCAGGAATTTGTGCGTAAGCATCAATAATATCGTCAGTAAACTCAACTGGGTGTGAGGTGGTATAACGAATACGGTCGATACCATTGATAGAAGCAACTAATTCTAATAACTCAGCAAATGTGCAAATGCTACCGTCGTAATTTGGCCCACGGAATGCGTTTACATTTTGGCCTAACATATTCACTTCACGCACACCTTGTTCCGCTAACTGTGCAATTTCAAGTAATACATCATCCACTGGGCGACTGACTTCCTCACCTCGCGTGTATGGCACAACACAAAATGTACAATATTTGGAACAGCCTTCCATAATCGATACAAACGCACTTGGACCATCCGCTTTGGGCTCTGGTAGGCGGTCAAACTTTTCAATTTCTGGAAAGCTGATATCGATAACTGATTTGCTACCACCTTTAATTTGATTAATCATTTCTGGCAAACGATGCAAGGTTTGTGGTCCAAAAACAAGGTCAACAAAAGGGGCACGCTTACGAATAGTTTTACCTTCCTGTGATGCTACACATCCACCGACACCAATGATGAGATCGGGTTTGTCTTTCTTAAGGTTTTTCCAGCGACCTAACTGATGAAATACTTTTTCTTGTGCTTTCTCACGAATTGAGCAGGTATTCAGTAGTATGACATCCGCATCTTCAGCTGTATCTGTGGCTTGATAACCATGAGTCGAGTTTAATAGGTCGGCCATTTTATCCGAGTCATACTCGTTCATTTGGCAACCCCAGGTTTTAATAAATAGCTTTTTTGTCATAACGAACAGTGTCTACCTCTGGAAATCATCTGGTGCTGTAACCCAAAAGAAATGAAGACTTAATTGAGTTATAAAATTTAAATCATTATTTTACGGGTTATTTGATCTAATCGCTACTTTTCCCTAAATATAAGTACCCGAAATATAAGCCGGATAAATACTTAGTTAAACGTGATGCATCGTTTGACCAAACGATATAGCAAAATTAATCATGGCTATTGATTTTCAGATACCCAGAATTAGCTTCGCTTGTTATGCTACTAGGCAATATAATTTATAAATATTAAGACCTTGCCATGCAAACGACTCAAACTATGCAAAATTTACAAACACTCGCCATTGGCAACATTGAAGTGGCTAATGACAAACCTTTCGTACTTTTTGGTGGTATGAATGTGTTGGAATCTCGTGATATGGCGATGCGTATCGCCGAACATTATAAAGAGGTGACACATAGACTAGGCATTCCTTATGTATTTAAAGCATCATTTGACAAAGCCAACCGTTCTTCAGTTAACTCTTACCGTGGTCCAGGAATGGAAGAAGGGTTAAAGATCTTTGAAGAAATCAAACTTAGTTTTGATGTGCCCTTAATAACTGATGTTCATGAAACTCACCAAGCAGCACCCGTGGCCGAAGTAGTGGATGTGATACAATTACCCGCATTTTTAGCCCGCCAAACTGATTTGGTAGTAGCTATGGCAAAAACAAATGCCATTATCAATGTGAAAAAACCCCAATTTTTAGCTGCGCACGAAATGCGTCATATCATCACTAAGTTTGGTGAAGCGGGTAATAACAAAATTATATTGTGTGAACGAGGCTCTTGTTATGGTTATAACAATTTAGTGGTAGATATGTTGGCCATGGATGAAATGAAGGCTTACGCGCCGGTAATTTTCGACGCGACTCATGCGTTGCAAAAACCTGGAGGGCGAACTGATTCAGCAGATGGTCGTCGAGCTCAAGCGGCACAGCTTGCAAGAAGTGGCATGGCGTTGGGTTTAGCTGGTTTGTTTATTGAAGCTCACCCTAATCCTAATCAAGCTAAATGTGATGGACCTTGCGCGTTGGCTTTGGATAAATTAGAACCATACTTGCAACAAATGAAAGCACTGGATGAATTAGTTAAAGGATTTGCACCGTTAGATACAACTGCTAACTAATCTATAAGTGAAGTAGTGAAGTAGTGAAGTACTGAAGTAGTGAAATGATGAATTAAGTAGCTAATAATGTAATCAGAAGTGTAAGTTTTGCTGTACTAGGCTCTTAGGGCCTTTTACGGCGACCTTCGCACAGCGATAACTTACTAATAAATATTAACAGGCAGATAAACGTTTAAGACAATTTATTCTGCGATAATGACTTTAAATTTGAAGCTTGGCAGTTTTTCACCTACGTTATGCACCAATTCGTCTGCCTGTGACTCAAGCGTTTCGATATCAAACTGTTTCACAACATCTGCTTTAGCAGTGCGCAATGGGACATTTGCTAACATCATATTGATATTGTTAACTATTTCAGTTTCAATATTTATCCCAATTGTATTTTCAAATTGAAGCGTAGCATGTTCAAGTCCGAGTTTTGCTGATGCAGTGTGGGTAAATAGTACTGAGGCTAAAATAGCCATGATTGTATAACTTGTTTTCATTTTGTTAACCTTTGGTTTAGTAATGTTAATTAATAAGTATTTTTTTGTTTAAGTTTTTAATTTGTGACTCTTATTTGTTGTTTTAAAACAATAAACATTTACCACGAGTCGAATTGTATACCTAAGTGTAAACCTAATAAAATGACATTTTGTATGCTTGTAGATTAGAAAAACTAATGCTTTAATGGTGTCTGATAAATTATTGATTGACATCCCACTCATGCACCGCAGATTACCTCCTCTCAACTCACTAAAAGCCTTTGAAGTCGCTGCTAGGCATCTAAGCTTTACACGTGCAGCAGATGAACTTTTTGTTACTCAAGCCGCAGTCAGCCATCAAATAAAAGGGTTAGAAGAGTTTTTATCGATGAAACTTTTTGTACGTAAAAATCGTGCGTTGTTTTTAACTGAAGAAGGACAAAGTTATTATTCGGACTTGAAAGAAATTTTTAAGTCCCTTAATGATGCAACAGAGCGCCTGGTGGCAAAAGGTGGAAAGGGCGCGATCACTGTTGCGCTACAAACCAGTTTTGCAATCCAGTGGTTAGTGCCCAGGATCAGTAAGTTTAGTCAGTTAAATCCAGATGTTGATCTACGGATAAAGGCGGTAGATGGTGATGAAGGGTTTTTGACTGATGATGTGGATGTGGCAATTTATTTTGGAAAGGGTAAGTGGTCTGGCCTGACAGCGGATAAACTGCATACCGAATATCTTACCCCTATGTGTTCCCCTCTTTTATTTCAAGGCGATAAACCCTTAGTGAAGTTAGACGATCTAGGGAAACATACATTACTGCATGACTCCTCTAGAGACTCTTGGCAGGAATGGATTCGACATTTTAACGTATTAGGCGTGAATGTGAATCATGGACCCATTTTCAGTCATTCTTTGTTGGTTCAGCAAGTGGCAGCTTTAGGACAAGGCATTGCTTTAGGCTATAGTTTTTTAGCCAGGCCAGAAATAGAAGCGGGGCGTTTGATATGTCCTTTTGAAGAAAAGTTAATCACTAAAAGTGCTTATTATTTAGTTTGTCACCAGTCTCAGGCTGATTTAGGCAAAATTACAGCATTTCGAGAATGGTTATTAGCACAAGTAAAAGAAGAACAAGATGATCAATACTTTGATTAATACAGCACAAAATCCTATTGCAACTTTTGTTTTCGCTCATGGCGCGGGCGCAGGTCAAAACAGTGAATTTATGCAATTGATGGCGAAAGGCATCGCCGAACATAAAATTAATGTTGTACGTTTTAATTTTGCATATATGCAGTTAGCTGAAGCGTCGGGAAAGAGGCGGCCGCCGGATCGAGCTGATAAATTACTGTCACAGTTTACCGAGTTGCTTAATCAAATTGACAATAGCTTACCTATCTTTATTGGCGGAAAGTCGATGGGTGGAAGAATGGCAAGCATGTTATTAGAAGAGTCGACAGCAGAAGGCTGCGTATGTATGGGGTACCCTTTTCATCCGCCAGGTAAACCTGAAAAGTTACGTACTCAACATTTATTAAGTATCAATAAACCACTATTAATACTGCAAGGCGAAAGGGACACCTTTGGCAAGCGTGAAGAGATTGCTAGCTTTAATTTGTCTCAGCAGATTCAAGTTAGTTATTTAGCTGATGGTGATCATAGTTTTAAACCGCGCAAGGCATCTGGCCACAACTTAGAAGCAAATTTACATAAGGCAATTGAGCATAGCGCTGCATTTATCAGAACGCATCTTTAAATCATTGTCACTAATATGATCCCAGGAATTGATATGTATCAGCCTGTTTATTCCAGCATTTACATTCAAACTATCATAATTCTCAAATATCGCTACCTAACTATCTTATTTAGCCAGCGAGCGCTTCGAATATTGAATGTCTCCCTCAAACTCATTTAATTACCGTTTTGCTTTTCTTTAAAGCTTAATTTCAATGCAATATTAATGACACAAAACTAACTCATTATGCCCTGCTGATGTAGGCGTATTTCAGTCAAAAGACCAGAACTGCGTCTGATTCTATTTATCTAATAATTTGAAAGGGTTTTTATGAGTAAGTTGCCGATATTGATATTCAGCTTAAGTACCATTGGTATGTTAATTTCTCATGCAGTTAAAGCTGAGAGTAGAGAAGGCGGTATTGAAAAGATTACCGTTACAGCGCAGCAGCGCGAACAATTTATTCTGGATGTGCCTGTCACTATGGATGTTATCCAAGGAGAGTTTTTAGATCGCACCAACACCACAGAATTAGATGATTTATCCCGTTTTTTACCTAATGTTGTGATCCAAGAGCAAGGTGTGAGCTTGCCATCATTTAACATCAGAGGCATTACCGACGATTCAGCCAGTGTTACTTCGACACCGCGTATTTCTGTTTATCAGGATGGTATTGACGTCAGTAAAAAAACAGTAGCGAGTGTGGGCCTATATGATATTGACCGTATTGAAGTCTTGAAAGGTGCTCAACCAACATTATTCGGCGCAGCTGCTGCAAATGGCGCTATTAGCATTATCTCTGCTCTTCCTTCTGATAAGTTTGAAGCGAGTGTAAGACTGGCTACAAACACTGAGGGGGCACTGGAATTCCGCGGTATGGTCAACACCCCTATTAACGATATTCTGGCATTTCGTTTAGCGACGATGTACCGAGAACAAGATGGCATTATTGAAAACAAAGGGTGTGGACCTGACTCTTATAATCCTTCTGGCTTTATTACCGATCAAAATGGTGTGTCTCAATCGTGTGCAGGAGGAGATTTAAATGGAGTATCGGTCGAAGCAGTCAGAGCTACTCTAAGGGCTGATTTCGAACATAGCAACGTTGTACTGCGTGCATCTATAGAAAATAATGATCAGCCTGGCATATCTTTCAAAAGTGGCTCGATTGCACCGCTAAACGGAGATACTAGCCCTTTTTCTGCAGCAGAGCTAGGTTTCGGTTCATTGATTGGTATTGATCGAGAACTGCAATCTTATGATGTCGCAGTGACCCATTATTTTAATGACAGTTTAACGTTAACTGTCAATGGTTATGTTAAAAATGTAGATGTGGAAGAGTATTTTGATGCGGATGGTACTGGGTTACGTATCCAAGATGCATTTTTCGAAAACAATGCTGATTTATCTGGATTCGGTGCACGTTTGGTATATACCCCAGATGGACCCTTTGCAGGTTTTATTGGTTTTTCTTCTACAAATGACGAATCGGTCCTTCCCTTTGTGCAGTTGGTTGATCCTGTTTTACGCGGTGCTCTTGACGCAAAGTTAGCTGAACTTGCGGTTCAATTTCCTAATATTTCTTTGATCAATGATGTCCGCACTGACGCAACTATTGAAGAAACCGCTGCAGTGAGGCAGTTGTTAATTGCTTCTTTATTTAATGCAGACGGAACGCCTATAAGTGATCCATCTACTTCGACCACAACGATTAATGGGCCATTCGTTTTTGAAGGTAAATTGGATATCAACTCTTTTGTTGTCGAAGGCACTTATGAATTGACTGACGACTTAGCTATTACAGCTGGCGTGCGCTACATAGATGAAACACGATTTTCGAAAGATACGTTTTTTAATACATTTAGCGCATCTGCTAAAGAGGATTTTACAGCAACGCTACCGCGAGTATCTTTGAATTATAACTATTCAAATAATATGTCAATTTACTTCAACTACGCAGAAGGTCGGCGTTCACCTGTGGTAGACGCCAATGCTTTTGGAGAAAATTCTATTGTCGAAGCCGAAACCGTAGACAGTTATGACATTGGTCTGAAGTATTATGCTAAAGACCTGTCATTTACTGCGGCGCTATTTGCTTACACCTATCAAAATTTCCAGCAAAGCTTTACAGATAACCAAACATTAGAAAGTCAAACTGTGACTGTGGGCGATTCGAATATGTTTGGCTTTGAATCTACCATTGATTACGTGTTTGATGATAGTTTGCGGGTAGGGGCAAACTTGGGTTTATTGGATGCCGAGTTTGACAAAAATACAAATGTTGGTTCAAGGTTTGATTATGGTGGTAATACTTTCCGATTGGCACCAGAACTGAGCGCAGCGTTTTTCTTTAATAAGTCGGTCAAAATACAGCATTTCAATGTTGCATTTGATTTAATAAGCTCTTACCAGACTGAGACCTTTTTTGAGAGCAGTAATCGTCCTGATTTAGCGCAAGATGCTTATTGGCTGACAGATGTATCTATCAAGTTGAGTAAAGAGAACAGCCCTTGGAAAGTCGAACTATACGCCGACAACTTGTTGGATGAAGATTATATCATTGATGCAGGAAACACTGGCGGTGGCTTTGGCTTACCGACGTTTGTTGCGGGGATGCCCTTTATCGCAGGTGTTCGTGTGTACGCAGACTTTTAGACAATATCAAAAGCATAGTTATATATGTTAAATATACCGTAAAGTGAGAGAGGATAAAGGTTAATGTCCATTCTCATATTTTAACGAGTAGTCTTTTACCTAGATCTAACCACATAGCATCAAAAAACTTGTTGCTATTGAGTGTCATGTCGCTTGGCAAGAACACTCAATAGCAGGCAAATAACTTATTTGATAACTAACAAGGCCTGGTTTTGTTATGATCATCGCTTATGCAAACACAACAGGGTGTTTGCTAGATATCAATCTATCTTATGAGTCAATTTCTGATGAAAATCCTACTAAGTCTCGCTGCTTGCAGCGCTATGATATCAGTTGTTTTAGGTGCATTCGCGGCTCACGGCCTCAAAAGTAAGTTATCTGAAACACTTTTAAACACCTTTCAAACAGGTGTGCAGTATCAGATGTATCATAGCATCGCTTTAATATTGTTAGCTATTTTGTATCGACAAGTGCCCCAATCATTACTGTTTTACAGTGCAGGCTTTATGTTCGCGGGTATTATTTTGTTTAGTGGCAGTTTGTATATGTTGGCCCTGACTCAACTGAAGTGGTTTGGACCGATCACGCCGATTGGCGGGGTGTGTTTTATTGTGGGTTGGGCGCTGTTAATTGCTGCGGCTTTAAAAGGGGCAAATTAATGGCTGGATTATTGTTGTATTGCCGCAGTGGTTTTGAAAATGATGTAGCTAATGAAGTGCAAGAGAAAGCCGCTCAATTGGAGGTTTTTGGTTATGCGAAAACTAAAGCCAACAGTGGCTTTGTTTTATTTAATTGTAATGAGGAAGAACATGCTGAGTTATTAGCAAACAAGCTGATATTCAACAACCTGATTTTTGCACGCCAGCAATTTGCTTGTAAACAAGTGATTGAAGATATGGATGTTGCAGACCGTATTACTCCACTTTTAGACGCTTGTGAAGGATTTCCGTTATGTGGTGAGTTACGAGTTGAATATGCCGATACAACAGATGGCAGAGAACTGTCGAAATTTTGTAGAAAGATAAGCGTGCCCTTTAGACAAGCTTTACGTAAAAAGAACAGACTAACGACTAAAGATAATAATAAAAAACCTGTTTTACATGTGTTTTTCACAAAAACTGATAAGGCTTATATTGGTTATTCATTTACCCATAATAATTCACCCTTAGCGCTAGGTATTTTGCGCTTAAAGTTTCCTCACGATGCGCCAAGTCGCTCTACATTGAAACTGGATGAAGCTTTTCAGACCTTTATACCTAAAGAAGAGCATGACGTGCGTCTGCAGGGTGGCCTCTATGCCGTTGACTTGGGAGCGTGCCCCGGTGGATGGACCTATCAACTTGTGCAGCGAGGCATGTTTGTACAGGCTGTTGATAATGGAGCTATGGATGCAGGGTTAATGGAAACAGGGCAGGTGACCTATTGCCCAGAAGATGGATTTAAATTTCAACCCAAGAAGAAAAATGTTTACTGGTTAGTCTGCGATATGATTGAGCAACCGCAAAAAGTTGCAAAACTGATGGCTAATTGGGTGGCAGATGGTCGTTGCAAAGAGGCTATGTTTAACCTGAAATTACCCATGAAGAAACGTTATGAGTCAGTTCAGGGTGCTTTAGGAATTATTGATGAGGTGATGCAGGCCAATCAAACAGGTAAGTATTTATTGCAAGCTAAACATTTATATCATAATAGGGAAGAGGTAACTGTTCATTTGCGCTTAAAGTCAGGCGAAAATAAAGTTTAAATGAAGTAGTAAAATATGTGAGACACCTAGAAGTTAATTTGCTAATAGCTTTCTCTGCTTTTTTAGCCTCACATGAATAGCATAT
>JBNMPD010000067.1:0-14612 GCA_051276225.1 Flavobacteriales bacterium | reverse complement strand
CATAAAGCGCCGCATCGGCCACTAAATAGCGGCTGGCTTGAGCCGCTTTTAAACTGCCGATATGCGCCTTCACAATCTGTTTAAAGCCTTCCATATCATTGTTGTTGCCACTGGCGGGCTTCATGTAAACCGGAATACCCGACTGGTTTTCGCAAATGAGATTTAATATCACCTGATTGAGCTCTGGGCGATGGTCACGTGAATGGCTTTGGGCAATGCGAATGTGTCCAAAGCTGACTTTACGCTCATTAGAGCCACCTAATGCATCATCAATATATTGTGCAAGTTGAATATCTTTACAAAATCCAGCCACAAGGCCGAGGTGATCGAGGGATTTGGATGAAGGGTAAGTCATTATTTATAGCTCTCAGAAGAGAGTAATAGATCAAAACAGGGGATCGGCGTCAAGCAGTTTTTAACAAATCTAGATTAGGTGCTTAATTAATGAGCGGATTTAATTCAAAACAGGGGGCGGAATCGCAGGTGTATGAGAGAATAGGTTGATTTGGGTGTTTAAATAATCTGATTGGTATTAGATGCTACGGTCCCATCGACGGTCACTGGGGTCGTGGTGATTTGTCCGTCCAGTGATCCCTTGTATTTTCTGGTTCCATATTAAACAAGTCACCTGGGACTTGTGTATCAATGGTAGTTCCAGTTGTTGCGGCAAGTATAATGTCCTGCAGCAGTGGTTTGAGACTTTGTGATGAGTGAGTACAGTGTTTGGGGTAGGTTCGACTACATTATTGCCAAGACTCAGCATCGTTGGCATTAGCTTTATTGAGCAGTAGTACAGTATTGTTTGGGATAGTCATTTCTCAATAACAGGGGACACAATTGGGGGACACGTTATTTGAGGGATTTACTATAGACCCTGCAGGCATTAAGAATTGGTCGGTGTGATAGGATTCGAACCTACGACCCCTTCACCCCCAGCGAAGTGCGCTACCAAGCTGCGCTACACACCGACCGAGCTGCGCAGTTTACGGAATTTAATTTTGTTTGCAACGCTAAATCAAGCTAATTTGTGTTAGTTGCGCATTACTTAGCCAAGATTTGCTTTTTAAGGTGTAATTTGAGGCTTTAAATCTACTTTGGCCGAAATAACTGAAATTTTTGCAGCTCACTCACAGAGAAATAATCGCCAGGGCCGCCGCCTCGCATAACAGGTTGCATGGCCGCGGTATCGTAGACACCTTCTTTTAGTGCCATGTGAGAAATATGCACCCCCACGACTTCTCCTAAGACTAACCAACTTTGACAATCTTCACCGCTGGCAGATTGTAATTGAATCACTTGCGATGTTTTACATTCCATCACCACAGGGCTCTGTGCTACGTGAGGCACATCAATGACTTTTGATTGACCTTTGGCAAGGTTAGCAATGTCGAACTCGTCAACATCACAACTGACAGCGGCGCTAGTTTTATTCATCGATTCCGCAAGGGAACGTGTAACAAGACTCCAACAAAATTGCCCAGTATCGGCTGCATTTTTCACACTATCTTTATAGCCAATACTAGAAAATCCAATGATAGGAGGATGATAATTAAATGCATTGAAAAAGCTATAGGGGGCTAAGTTGACTTGGCCATTGTGACTTTTACTGGATATCCAACCAATTGGCCGCGGGGCAATAATTGAATTAAATGGGTCATGTTTTAATTGATGGCCGTCTTTGGGTTGATAAAAATGGGCATTATCTGGCACAAATTCTCCTGCTGAGAGTTTAAAAGTGAGAGGTTTCTGTTTGAGACAAATTATGCTTAATTAAGTATAAATTACTCACCCATAAATTCTATGGGTGATGACTATTAAGCGTAATATTTGTAAAGCTGTATGGATTACTTAAGACTTATCATCTGCGCTGATACGGCTAGCGGTGGCACCTGATTGGTCTTTGTACTTTGCATCGGCTCTAGAATTGTAAGGTTTTTCAGCGAAATCTGATAACAATTCAAAGCTGATTGCACCGATTTTCATGCCAGGTTTGAGGGCTAGTGGTAACTTACCGCTATTGAAAAATTCTAATACAATATTGCCTGACCAGCCAGGATCAATTCTATGAGCTGTAACATGCACCATTAAACCCAACCTAGCTAACGAAGAGCGTCCATCCAACCAACCAACAATATTGGCTGGCAAAGTTATAGACTCTTGAGTCACTGCAAGCGCCAGCTCACCAGGATGCAGAAAGAAGGATTTGTCATCGGCAATGATGATTTCATCACTCATTACATTATTCAATGCTTCTTGCACTTGGGCTTTTGGGCCGCTTAAGTCGATATATGGCGCGTGATGATCTTCAAACACTCGGAACTTATTACCCAGCCTAATATCAACGGTGACACCACTTATTTCTTCATAATCTGGCTGTGGGGATATTTTAATTTTGCCATCTAGCAGATGTTGGTAGATGTCTTTGTCACACAATCGCATAGAAATTAGCTCATTTATTGCTGGTTTTTATTAAGGCCGGTTGACCGTGTTTGTTTTGTGCCGTGAGCTTACGCTATTTGTACACTTTTTAAGTAACAATATTTTGCCGTTTGTCTGGCTAATTGTCGATAGGCCTCACTTAATGCATGTTCTGGATTTGAGACTTGTAGGGGTTTGCCGTTATCGGCATGTTGACGGATATCAATATTAAGAGGTAATTTTCCGAGTAAAGGTAAATTATACATTTCGGACAGCTTGTCACCACCCAGTTCAGAAAATATGGCTTCTTTGTGTCCGCATTGGCTGCATAGGTGATAACTCATGTTTTCTACCAATCCCAAAACAGGGATATTGACCTTTTTAAACATAGCGATACCCTTAATAGCGTCTGCTAGCGCCAAGTCTTGTGGGGTGGTCACTACCACTGCGCCACTTAAAGGTACTTGCTGCGCCATGGTTAATTGAATATCCCCTGTGCCGGGAGGCATATCAACAATCAAGTAGTCGAGTTCAGGCCAAGCCGTTTCATTGATTAATTGATGCAGCGCCTTACTTGCCATGGGTCCACGCCATACAGTGGCATCTTCAGGTGGTACAAAATAACCAATAGAACTAGCGACCACGCCATGTGCAAATAATGGTTCAACTTTTTTGTTGTCTTTACTACTCGGTTTAGCTGTTGGGTTACCGAGCATAATAGGAATAGAGGGTCCGTAGATATCTGCGTCTAACAAGCCCACTCTTGCACCTTCCGCCATAAGGGCAAAAGCCAAATTAACACTTGTGGTTGACTTACCAACACCCCCTTTACCAGATGCCACAGCGATCACATTTTTTACATTAGGGATTTTAGCGATTTTGGTTAGGACGGATGCGACTTGGGTATCAATGCTGATATTAAGTTTTGTATCTTCAGTTGACAGCTTAATGTGTTTGATAAGTTCGTCATGAAGACTGTTAGCCGCAAACGGCAAGGTGACTTTTATAGTATTTTTTTTGATATGGATCCAGCTTTTAACTGATGTAATAGGAAGCTCAAAAAAGTGGCTAATACATTCTACTATCTTCAACTCATCTATATTTTTATTGGTTTTGCTGCCAAATAACATGTCTCACCTTAAATTTGTATAATACAAACGGAATTTCGTAATGCAATGATGGCGTATTTTCGCTACTATTTGCGACCATTTTTTACAATTCAGTTAAACATAATTCACCATGCCAGAACAAACTCGCAAAATCCTTGTTACCAGTGCCCTCCCCTATGCCAATGGTTCTATTCATTTAGGCCATCTTTTAGAGCATATTCAAACCGATATCTGGACAAGGTTTCAGCGAATGCGCGGTCATAGCTGTTACAGCGTCTGTGCAGACGATGCCCACGGCACGCCTGTTATGCTAAAGGCACAACAGCTCGGTATTACGCCTGAACAAATGGTGGCCCAAACGCGTGACGAACATCATCAAGATCTGATCGATTTTGGTGTGAATTATGATAACTATCATGTCACTCACTCAGACGAAAACAAAGAACTTTGCGAGTTGGTATATAACCGTTTAGACGATGCAGGTTATATTAGTAAACGAGTTATCAGTCAATTATACGATCCTGAAAAAGAAATGTTTTTACCTGACCGTTTTGTGCAAGGTACCTGTCCAAAGTGTGATGCAGAAGATCAGAATGGTGATAGTTGTGATGTGTGCAGTGCAACTTATGACCCTACCGAATTAAAAAACCCTCGTTCAGTGGTATCAGGTGCAGAACCAGTTCTGCGAGATTCTGAGCATTACTTTTTCGACTTACCAAAGTTTCAAGACATGTTACAAGACTGGTTACAAAGCGGCGCCGTTCAACCAGAGATAGGTAACAAACTTAAAGAATGGTTTGAAGAAGGCATGCATCAATGGGATATCAGCCGTGATGCTCCTTATTTTGGTTTTGAAATTCCTAATGCACCGGGAAAATTCTTTTATGTATGGGTAGATGCCCCTGTTGGGTATATGGCCAGCTTCAAAAACCTGTGCGATAGAAGTGATATAAGCTTTGATGAGTATTGGAATAAAGACTCAGATGCCGAGCTTTACCATTTTATTGGTAAAGATATTACCTATTTTCACTGTTTGTTCTGGCCTGCCATGCTTGAAGGTGCTGGATTCAGAAAACCCACAGCTGTAAATGTTCATGGTTTTGTTACGGTTAATGGTGCCAAAATGTCTAAATCAAAAGGTACTTTCATTAAAGGTCGCACCTACTTAGACCATCTTAATCCTGAATATTTACGTTATTATTTCGCTTCTAAACTCAGTGATGCTGTTTCAGATATTGATCTTAACTTTGAGGATTTTGCGCAAAAAGTCAATTCTGATTTAGTTGGAAAAGTGGTGAATATAGCCAGCCGCTGCGCTAGCTTTATTACCAAACGTTTTGACGGCAAGTTATCCAACAATGTGCTGGAGCCAGAACTGGTCAAAGAATTTCATCAAGCAGAAGCGAGCATCGCGCAGGCATTTGAAAAACGTCAGTATCATAAAGCAATCCGTGAGATCATGGCGTTAGCTGACAAAGCGAATCAATTTATTGATACAAATGCCCCTTGGGTAACGATTAAAGACGACAGTAAACAGCAGTTTACTCACGATGTATGTTCTTTAGGTATAAACCTGTTCCGTATTTTAGTGGTGTACTTAAAACCTGTAGTACCCATTCTAGCAGCACAATCTGAAGCTTTCCTAAATGATGAGCTATCTTGGAAAAGTTCCCAAAGTGTATTAACTGATCACTCTATCAACAAATTTAAAGCTCTAATGCAGAGGGTAGATATGGATAAAGTTAGCACCATGATTGAAGACTCAAAAGAGAATTTAGCAGTTATTGATACACAAGATATTCAAAAAGAAAAACAACAAGAAACACAGCCCAGTCAAGATAACCCATTAGCAAAAGATCCAATAGCAGACACTATTAGTTTTGAAGATTTTGCAAAAATAGATTTACGTATTGCCCGAATTGTCAAAGCAGAACATGTTGAAAAAGCTGACAAACTATTACGTTTAGAGTTGGACTTAGGTGGCGAAACACGTCAAGTGTTTGCAGGTATTAAATCCGCATATAAGCCAGAAGACTTGAAAGGTAAATTAACTGTCATGGTAGCTAATTTGGCTCCACGTAAAATGCGTTTTGGCATGTCGGAGGGTATGGTCTTGGCTGCTGGTCCTGGTGGCGAAGAAATATGGATATTAGAGCCACATGAAGGTGCGCAGCCTGGTATGAAAGTTAAATAATCATCCTGCTGCTATTGTGGTTAGTGATTTGTCGCTAACCACACTTCAAACGCTTTATTTATTCAATGGTTTCCGAGGTGCTTCAACTTGCATCACGCCGTTTCTAACACTGGCACCCATAGTAGAGAATTTAGTATTAGCTTTCCATTTAGGCTTTATTAAAGATAAAGGAATTTCCCGTTTTCTGGCCACTATCACGTACATAGTGGTTAATAGAGGTAGGTATTGGTGACACCATTGACTCCATTTTGAGGAGGCTCTAAGTTTTCGTTGTAAAAATAGCTCATTAAATAATAAGTGTTTAACATCCACTATTTCAAAACCTAATAGCTGTAACCAATCTTTGACTCTAGCGCTGCTAAAAAACCGTGCTTCATGTAATACATTGCCTTTATCGATGGGTAAATATTTAAGCAAACCACATAGACTAAGTGGATTAAAACCAGTAAGAATAATATAACCATTAGGCATAATTGTCCTGTCCACTTCTCTTAATATCTGATGGGGATCTTTAGCGAAGTCTAGCTCGTGAGCCAACAGAAAGGCATCAACACTATTTTCACTCACAGGTAAATCATCGGATGTTGCTAATAGACTCGTGTAATCCTGTTTATTAGATGTGATATTAACTTGATGTTTTATGGGGCAAGCAACAAGTTCGATTTGGCTGCTTAAATTCCCTAAACGAACTAAGTGATAGCCAAAGATTTTTCGACTCACTTCGGCTATTTCACTTTCAATCAGACTTTTAAGCTCATCACCTAATGGTAATTCTTGCCATAACTCTGGTTTAGTGGGGTGTTTTTTGATTAACGCTGGTCTCATCAGTTTATGTTACTCTAAAAGCAAGAAACTGTTAATCCCAAAGTTTGTGACAGGAGATAAATATGTCTGTAAGCATTTTCCCTATTAAGGCATTTAATGACAACTATATTTGGTGTCTGCGTAACCAAACTCACTGTACTGTAGTCGACCCAGGTGATGCTGCGCCTGTTTTAGCTTATTGCAAAGATAATAAATTAACTTTGACAGAGATTTTGATCACTCACCATCATTGGGACCACACAAGTGGCATTGACGCACTTTTAGCGGCTTTTCCAGATATTCCTGTTTATGGTCCTCAAAATAAAAATATTAAACAAATTTCTGTCCGCTTATCCCAAGATGATCATTTAGAATTGCCTCAACTCGGCCTAAAATTTTCTGTCTTAGAAATACCCGGACATACTTTAGACCATATCGCTTATTATGGTGATATTGGTCTGTTTTGTGGAGATACATTATTCTCAGCCGGTTGTGGTCGATTATTTGAAGGCACATCACAACAAATGTTTACTTCTTTGTCCAAGCTAATGGCTCTTCCTGCTGATACTGCGGTCTATTGTGCTCACGAATACACTGTCGCAAATATCGCCTTTGCTGAGGCCGTAGAACCGAATAATCAAGCATTAATTGATTACAAACACTGGGCTAATCAACAGCGAGAAAAAAACATTCCTACTCTGCCATCAAATATTCACAGAGAATTGTCAGTCAATCCGTTTTTACGTTGTCATAGCCCAGAGTTAGTCAAAAATGTAAGTCAGAATATAAATTCAATTTTAACATCTGAACAGGCTACTTTTACCTCATTAAGAAACTGGAAAGACAATTTTTAATGAGTAGAGTCATTATTTATTTGCTGATGAGGATATGCTTATCATCGGTTTCTGCTCATAAGATTTTAGCTAATTAAATAAAAATAATTTAAAGAAAATAATAATAGAAAGGAAAAACATTGCGTTCACATGATTTACGAACATTAGCCTTGATTGGCACTCTGGTTGGCACTCTGTTTGCCTGTAATACAACCACACAAAGTGAACACCCTAGTCAACTTGAACAAGATCAAGAACATCAAATTGCTGAGCAAATTATAGTCTCGTGTGAGCAATCAAAAAATCAGATTGAAAATCAGGAAAAAAATCAAGTAGAAGACTATTTTGATTGTGAGTCTGCCGAATCAGGCATAATACCCACCTCTCATCCAGTTGAGACAGTCGAAGTATTCGTCGAGGTACCAGAGATAATAGCCGAGACTGTTGCTGAGATAGAAATTAAAGACGTATGGCAAAGGGTGCGTGGTCAACTCAATTTTGAGTTTGAAGATAACAATCGCATTGCGTCGCAGCGTAACTGGTATCTTAAACATCCGAATTATATGAAACGAGTGGCTATAAGGGCCAAACCTTTCTTGCACTTAATAGTCGAAAAACTTGAACAGCAAAATATGCCTTTAGAACTCGTACTGTTACCCATAGTAGAGAGTGCTTTTGACCCATTCGCTTATTCTCATGGTCGTGCAGCAGGTATGTGGCAATTTATCCCATCCACAGGTAAACGTTTTGGCATGAAACAAACGTGGTGGTACGATGGACGCCGAGACGTAATGGCATCAACTCAAGGTGCCATCGATTATCTTAATTATTTAGTTGAGATGTATGATGGAAATTGGTTACATGCATTAGCTGCATATAACAGCGGCGAAGGCCGTGTACAAAGAGCTATCAGAAAAAACAAAAAAGCAGGTAAGCCGACTGATTTTTGGAACTTAGATTTGCCTAGAGAAACCCGTGCCTACGTGCCTAAGCTTCTCGCTCTTGCCGACATGTTAACGAATAGTGAGCAATACGATTTTGAGTGGCCTAAAATTGATAATATTCCATTTACTCAAGAGGTAGTAGTTGGTTCACAAATCGATTTAGCCTTAGCAGCACAAATGGCTGGACTCACAGTGAAGGAGTTACACTCCCTAAACCCAGGCTACAATCGCTGGGCTACTGATCCTAATGGACCTTACACCTTATTGTTACCTATAGATAAAGTCGAAAAATTCTCTGTGGAACTGGCAAAAACAGATAGCTCACAGCGACTCAACTGGGTCAGGCATAAAGTCAAAAGTGGTGATAGTTTATTAAAACTAGCTAAGCAATATCACACCACTACCGATATTATTAGCAGAGTAAATGAGCTAAGCAGCAATATGATTATTGCAGGTGAACACCTCATCATTCCGGTGGCGCTAAAATCTCTAGACTTTTATTCTTTATCCCAAGAACAACGCCTAGCTAAAACTCAGTCGAAAAAAAGTGGTGAATATAAATTAAATCATACAGTGAAAAGTGGTGATACTTTTTGGGACCTCAGCCGTGAATACGATGTTAACTTACGTCAATTGGCAAAATGGAATGGCATGGCACCAACAGATACTCTGCGCCCAGGTAAAAAATTAGTCATCTGGGTAAATGACGTGAACAAAGGACAGCGTAAAAATGCTGTTATGCGTACCCTCACTTATACAGTTCGTAGTGGGGATTCCCTTGCTCGTATCGCTGGAAAATTTAACGTTAAAATAAGTGATTTACAAAAATGGAATCAAGCGAAGCTAAAAAAATATCTACAGCCTGGGCAAAAATTGAAAATTTTTGTTGATGTAACCCGAACTTGACCTCAACTAATATGAAAAACGGTTGTTTTATCAATGCTTAACTTCAGTTACTCCAAACTCAAATCTAGCCATGAAGGGCCATGGATAATAGTCGACCTGTTGATGCTTGGTTTACTGTTAATAAATTTAGTGTGGCTGTTATTTGATAGTTTGTATGCCACACAAGCCTTTAAAATACTTTTATCCAATATAAATCCTGCCATTGTCGAGGGATATGATCCGGTTCACGATAATTTCACTCTCTATGATTTAGCCTTTGTAGGCATTTTTCTTAGCGAGTTCTGTGTGCGCTGGGTTGCCTCTATAGTGCGCAAAACGTATATGCGCTGGTACTTTTTTCCTTTTATTCATTGGTACGATTTAGTGGGTTGTATTCCCCTAGGTGGAGCGAGGATATTTCGTTTTTTGAGAGTGTTTTCAATTTTGTATCGTTTACAAAAATATCAAATTATCGATTTACGCAACACAGCCGTGTATCGTTTTATTGTTTTTTACTATGATGTATTTGTTGAAGAACTCAGTGACCGAATTGTTGTAAAAGTACTGTCTGATGCGCAAAAAGATATCGCTGCGGGTTCACCCTTAATAGAAGACATCAGCCAACAAGTCATAGGGACACGTTTACCGATATTAACTCAATGGTTGTCGTCGGTAATGGTGCATATTGGTGAGTCAATTGAGCACAGCGATCATGGTGAATCTGTTCGTAGTCATGTACAAAAAAGTGTGGGTAAAGCAGTACGCGATAACCCACAAGTGTCCGTCTTAAAATTAGTACCTATGTTGGGTGGCACTATACAAAAAACCTTGGAGCAGTCTGTTACTGATATCGTTACACAATCAATTATTAACTTATTAAAAGATATCACGCCAGAAAAAATAGATGAATTTGTTGAACATGGATTAAGTCGTTTTTCTAGCGAAGACCATATGCTTGACCAAGAAGTGCTATTGATTGTTAATGAATGTTTAGAATTAGTTAAACAACATGTGTCACAGCAGCGTTGGAAAGACTCATTTGACAGTAAACATACTACATAGGAAGCATCAGTAAATGAAAGCAATTGAGCTGAAAGTTCATCCTCCGATATTATTACTGCTATCTCTGGCTTTAGTTTATGGATGTAATCACTACTTGCCGTTACTAGCCATGCCAACCATATTGTTTGGTCTACATTGGTATGTTGCTGCATTAGGTGTATTGGTGGCTTCAGCGGGTATCTGGGAGTTTCGTAAAGCCAAAACTACTATTAACCCCACTAAACCCGAAAAGACCAGTTATTTGGTGTCGGGCGGTATCTATCGCGTGACCAGAAACCCCATGTACTTAGGCATGCAACTCATTATTATTGCGACTATTTTTAAATTCGGTAACTATTTCGGTTTTATTGCTTTACCCTTTTTTATTCTTTACATCACACAATTTCAAATCAAGCCTGAAGAATGCATTATCGAAAGAATTTTTGGTGAAGAGTATGTGCTCTATAAGAAAAAGGTTAGGCGCTGGTTATAGTTTGTATGTTTTGTTTAGAATAATCAGGCATGATTTATCTTTGCATTTAAAAACTAAATAAATACTCAATCATGCTCAACTTACCCCACTTTATTAACGTTGACACCTTGTTAACCTTAGTTAATCACTAAAGCTATATCAGTTTAGCAAATAGTCATTTAGTGCCATGTGTTACAAGTGAGGAGGTATTTAAAAGCATCAATAGAATTGTTGAACTATCTAGCATAGTTATGGCTAGAAAAAACGGGGGCATAAAACGCTGGGAACACTTAAAAGCTTTGGGACCTGCGCAAATATTTGGAGTAGCTAGATTGAAACAAAATATATAGACCTCGATAAAAATCGAGGCCTTCTTTTATAATTTAGCCACGTCTCCAGGTAGTACCTTTCGCTCCGTCTTCAAGCACCACACCTAATGCATTTAAGCCATCTCGTGCAGCATCAGCAGCAGCCCAGTCTTTTCTGGCTCGCGCGTCGTTTCGAGCTTTGATTAATGCTTCTATTTCAGCCACATCTTTATGTTCACCACCCACACCTCCGGCGCCAGCTTGTAAAAAGTCTTTTGGTGATTGTTGCAAAATACCTAAGATATCCGCCAGCTTGATCATCACACCGGCTAAATTAGCAGCTTGTTGACCTTCAGATTTATTGATTTCTTTGGCTAAATCAAATAATACAGCAAAGGCTTCTGGTGTATTAAAATCATCATCCATGGCTTGATTAAAGCGCGTTTGATAATTGCCCGTTGTGATATCCACATGCATATTCGGTGTGACATCACGTAAGGCTGTATACAGACGTTCTAGGGAAGCACGAGCTTGCTCAATAAAACTATCTGAATAACTTAACTGGCTGCGATACTGAGCTGACATTAAGAAATAACGCACAGTTTCTGCATCATATACAGCTAACACGTCTCGTAATGTAAAAAAGTTACCTAGTGATTTAGACATTTTTTCTTGATTTACTTGCACCATGCCTGTGTGCATCCAATAATTCACATAAGGTGTGTCAAACGCACAGCAGGATTGAGCAACTTCATTTTCGTGATGAGGGAAAATCAGATCAGAACCACCGCCATGAATATCAAAATGTTCACCTAAATGTTTATGGTTCATGGCAGAACACTCGATATGCCAACCAGGGCGACCATCGCCCCAAGGTGACGACCAGTGAGGCTCACCAGGTTTTACTGATTTCCAAAGTACAAAATCTAATGGGTCGCGTTTTTCAGACGCGACTTCAACACGTGCACCAGAATTAAGTTGCTCTAGGTCTTGACGTCCCAGCTTTCCATAGTCGGCGTAAGTGCTGACTTCAAACAACACATCGCCACTTGTCGCTTGATAAGCATAACCTTTATCAATTAGGCGTTGGATAACATTAATGATTTCAGGGATATGAGTGGTAACGCGAGGTTCAACATCAGGTTCAAGCAAACCGATAGCCTCAAAATCTTGATGCATACGCGCTATTGTTTTCTCGGTAAATTTTTCTGTAGTTAAACCTTGCTCATTTGCTCTTGAAATGATTTTGTCGTCCACGTCTGTAATGTTACGAACATAGTTCACTTCAAGTCCACGAGCGCGCATATAACGCACCATCAAATCAAAACTCAAATAAGTACGGGCATGACCAACATGACATACGTCATAAACTGTAATGCCGCATACATACAAACCCACCTTACCTGCTTGCAATGGTTTAAATTGCTCTTTCTGACGGGTTAGGGTGTTGTATATATGTAACATGGAATTAAAGTCCTCTGATGGATTTATAATAAGGTAAAGTATCTAAAAGCGGGATTCTATCACCGAGAAACCTGTGCTGCATCTGTCAATCACTCTTAAAGCCTTAAAAAAACATAGCTTTTAAGCTAGAATGCATTTGAATTTATAATATTACTAAATTAAGGATCTATTACATGGTTAAAATCCATACGAATTATGGCGTTATCTCTCTAACTTTGTTTGCCGACAAAGCCCCTATTACAGTTGCCAACTTTTTGGACTACGTGAAAGAAGGTTTTTACGACAACACCATTTTTCACCGGGTTATTGATGGGTTTATGATCCAAGGCGGCGGATTTGAGCCGGGCATGGGTCAAAAAGAAAGTAAAGCGACGATCCAGAACGAAGCTAACAATGGTTTAGTCAATAGCCTTGGCACCGTAGCCATGGCAAGGACTAATGAGCCTCACTCAGCTACTGCACAGTTTTTTATTAATGTAGGCGACAACAGTTTCTTAAACTTCCGAAGCGAAAGTACCGATGGATGGGGTTACTGCGTATTTGCTGAGGTATCTGAAGGCATGGACGTTGTTGAAAAAATCAGAGCGGTTGCAACAGGTAACTCTGGCCATCATCAAGATGTGCCAGAAGAAGATGTTGTTATTCAAAAGGCTGAAATAGTCGAATAGGATCAAGATAAGTGGATATCAGTGGGGTCAGATTTGTTAATTTTGGCCCTGTTTTGATTTTGCCGACTTTTTTCTATCTTTTTTAACAACATCTTATTAGATACCTGATAAATCAATGACTCTGACCCCGCTGATCACATGACCCCTTTTACTTATTTTATATCCGATCTTCATTTATCTGCTGACCGAGACGATATTAACCAGTGTTTGTTTGAGTTTTTACGTGAGCAAGCACCTCATGCTGATGCTTTATATGTCTTGGGCGATTTGTTTGAGGTATGGATTGGTGACGACGATCAAAATAGTTTTACTGTAAGTATTGCTGAAGCATTTAACACCTTGCGACTATCTGGGGTACCTATATATTTTATTCATGGCAATCGAGACTTTTTAGTTCGTCAGCGTTTTGCTAAACAAGCTGGCTTTACAATATTACCAGAACAAGTGGTAATCGATTTATACGGCGAACCAACATTGATTATGCATGGTGATGAACTTTGCACTAAAGACATTGAGTACCAAGTTTTTCGTAAAAAAGCGCGTAGTTGGTGGTGGCCAAGGATAATGTTGAGCCTACCGTTATCGACACGACGAAAAATTGCCAGTAAAGGTCGCGCAACCAGTAAACAGAAACAATCTAAACTGAGCGCCGATATTATGGATGTCACATCAGAAGAGGTCATAATATGCATGCAAAAGTTTGCAGTCAAAAAACTGATACATGGACACACTCATAGACCCGCTATACACCCAATAGAAATTAACGGCCAACCTGCAAAGCGAATAGTGTTAGGTGATTGGTATGATCAAGGTAGTGTTCTCAAAGTCAGTCCTGAAGCTACTGAACTAAAAGCACAAAAATTTAACTAAACCTGCTTCGCATAATATGCACCAAATTTACTTGATGTAGCCACAAATATTTCAATTTTTCACATACTATTCATTATTCACGCTATGTTTTATATAGCGTTAGCTTGTTTGTTTCAACCTAGTTTCACTATTTACTCGAATAAAAAAACCAATAAAATTGTTAACTGGAAGAGCTAGATATTAAATTAACTAAAACAGAAACTTATTTTTATCCGTTAAATACACATCAAACTGAAAACTACACTTAAATTAGCTGCGGTCATATGCAGAATTACTGCATAAAGTTATAAATTATGAAATTTCAGAAATAAATGTTTTAAAATTAAGTATTTTACAAATACTTGTTAAATTTTTGGGAGAGGATTTATGACGTTATTTGGTGGGGATTAAACTATCTAGCAAAGATCTTAACAAATAAATTGTTAAGATCCGGCTCAAATTGCGAGCCTAAATTGCTAGTTTAACAGTGGTTCTTATAAAGGAACTACTTTATTTGCGCATGGGCCTTTTTGACCTTCGCCAACTTCAAACTCAACAGCTTGGCCGTCAGTCAAAGTAGCGTAACCGCCACCAGCTTGAATTTCTGAATGGTGAACAAATAA
>JBNMPD010000066.1:0-14653 GCA_051276225.1 Flavobacteriales bacterium | reverse complement strand
CAGCTTGTAATTGTGCTGTGGCCTGGGCTATTTGTGGTTCTTTAGCGATAAGTGGTGGTACCACTTTTCCTGGATTCAGGCGTTGATAACTGGATATATCGACGGACGCTTCAGCTTGACTCAATTGCAGCGATGCTTGCGCTGATGTGACATCGGCTTGCACTTGATCAAGAGCAAGGGTGAAGTCTCTTTGTTCAAGCGTGACCAGCGTTTCTCCTGCTACAAATCTTCCACCATTTCGTAGTGACCCAGATGTTGCAACAACCCGCCCAGAAACTTGTGTTGTTAATGAAACATAACTGCGCACAGTTACAGAACCAGTTGATCTGATGGCAAGTTGTTCTGAAGAAACTGAGGGCTTTAAGACGGAAACCAGAGGAGCCAGTTTATCTGGTGCAGATGCAATATTGTCAGTTGTTGTTATTGCGACAGGTTGCTCAGGCTCTCTAGAATAAATAAACGCCAAGACCATCAAACCAACAACTGCGATTACTTGAAGCACGCCAATTATCGGTTTTTTTCTTTGTGTATCTGGAGGGGTCATTTCAAGATCTTTTTGATTTGTTAATTTGGTATTTTCTGCTTCGGTTTTCTTACGTAGTTCCGTTACCATCATATAATTGTCTCAATTGAGTGCCGCACTGCTAATTAGTAAATTTACGCATCCTGTGTTTTTAAAGACCATAATAAATACTCTGTATTACCTAAAGGTTATAAAATAGATGAAACTCTCTCACATTAATAGTGTTTGTTTGTTCAAAATAAGATCAGGCATTAGTGTTTGAAGGCAGTGAAAAGATCGCTTTTCTTAATAGGGTAAAATCAAAACGGTGGCTAATCTAAATACTTTGCTGTTAAGGGTCAGTTTTAACTGGCAACGTAGCTTTAAAGTATGTTTATAAAGGCAGGTCAAAGGCAAAAAAGTAGCTGAAATTTTTATCTATTGATTAATGTCAGCTACATATCATTGCTACAGGTAATAGAGCAGCACATAAACAGATAACAACGCTGCGATCCACAGCGCAGTAGTGCCAACAGGCCAAGAACGAGCAAACACACCTCGTTCTCTGCTGTCAGCGGTATGTGGTTGGCCTAAGTAACGCACCGCTATAAGATGTAAAAATTTTTGTAGGCGTATTCTCTGCTGCCCAATGACTTCAACACTTGAACCAATAATTCGCCCAATTATTCTAAATAAATCCACTGCCGCACGTCTCCAAAACCAATCTGTATCGAGACTTATGGTCATAGTACGTTTCATCAGTGGCAATAGTACGAAGAAAGCTAGTCCCGAAAACAGCAGCAGTTGTAAGTAGAAAAGTACTTTACCTACCGAATAAGGTTGGTAGTCTACTGGGTAGGGCAGCAAAGCATAAAGTACTTCAGGGAACACTCCGAGTAAAATGCACAAGCTGGCAAAAATGACCATCGCTAGCCCCATATTCCATGGGGCATCTTTAGGTCGTAAGCCTGAATCTTTTTGAAAAAACACAAACCATGGGAATTTGATACCTGCGTGCAAAAATACACCGGCCGAGGCGGCGGTTAATGCCATGTATACCCAGACTAAGTTTCCATCAACGGCGGCCTGAGAAATCATGCTTTTTGTGGTGAAACCTGAGGTCAGTGGAAAGCTTGAAATGGCCAGGGCACCAATAATACCGCAGACACAAGTTAAAGGCATGGTACGAAATAGACCACCCAGTTCCATGCATTTATTTTTACCCGTGCGGTAGATAACTACACCTGCGCTCATAAACAGCAATGCTTTATAAATTATGTGGGCAAAGGCGTGCGCGGCCGCACCATTAAGCGCCATTTCGGTACCAATACCCACGGCAACGACCATAAAACCCACTTGATTGACCACTGAATAAGCCAGGATACGTCGAACATCGTTTTCCAGTAGCGCAAAAATAATGCCGTACATCACCATAAATAATCCGATGCCAATCAGCACAGGTTCGCCTGGGAATAGCAGTATAAGAGCTAACACCGCTGTTTTAGTTGTAAATGCGGATAGAAACACCGAGCCTGTGGGTGTTGATTCAGGGTAAGCATCGGCTAACCATGCGGATACCGGAGGCGCTGCGGCATTTATCAATATGCCAATAAGTATCATCCAAGTACTGAAGTCTGTTGCCAGTATAGGTTGAATTTGGATAGAGCCAGTACCTACGACGACACCTTCAATACCCACTTTGAGTACAACACCGCCGAGAAGATGCATAATGGCATAACGTATTCCAGCCGCTCTTGCACCAGGTGTACCACCACACCAGACAACGACAGTAGAAAATATCGCCATCATTTCCCAATATAAAAACATTGTGATCAGATCGCCAGCGAAACAGACACCAATGGCACCCGCTGCATATGCAAAGGCGGCTGCTAGTTCATACCATCGAGCTATGCGGAAAGAATAGAGACCCCCAACGAATACCATGATGGCAAAAATGGTGGCAAACAGTCGCCTTAGGGGACTACCCTCAACGGGCTCAATATTGTATGAAAGAAATTTTACAGTGCTTTGAACACCGTCAGGTATCTGCCAGATAGCCCATAAAGTGATTATCGGGGCGATCAGTATGACTGCGGTGCGCGCGTGACCTTTAACCAAACAGATTAAAACAGCAGCGATTAACAGAACATAGGCAGGGGAGAAAAGCTCAAACTCCATTGTTGCTCTCCTTTACCTTGTCATTACTCAAGTTTAGGTTTTGCTCATCTTGCGACTCATCGTAATAGTCCATAGGACGCTTTAGCACCAAGCCTAATAATTTTGCAACCAATACCATCACCAGACAACTTACAAATCCATAAATAGCACCAAATCCAAACCATGCATCAAAACCAAAATAACCTTTTACATAAAATACGGTCTGAGCAAGTACCACCAATGCCAGCACAATGCTGGAACCAATCCAAAGATTACGAATAGTCGACGGACGAACCAGCCAGTGTCGTTGTTTTTCGTCATTCATTATTAACTCAATTCCTTTACAACTTGGCTTTCCAACTCGATTACCGGTCCATTAAATAAGAAGAAGGCGATAGTAAGTGACGCAGTTAAACATAATGCTAATACCGCTAAAAAGGGAGCCTCACCGTGTTCTTTGCCACCTTCTTTCTCGCGTTCAAACCAGACCATGTATAAAATAGGTAAAAAGTAAGCTGCGTTGAGTACGGTACTTGCGATGATTGTGAAGATGGCAACTAAATTATTGGCTTCGAATGCACCGGCTAAAATATACCATTTAGAGACAAAACCTCCGGTGGGCGGTACTCCAATCATACTCAGCGCACCAATTGTAAACGCTGTCATGGTCCACGGCATTCGTCTACCGATGCCGCGCAATTGATGGATTTCGGTCTTTTTTGAGGCAATATAAATGGCACCTGCAGCAAAAAACAAAGTGATTTTACCAAAAGCGTGAGCGACCATGTGTATAGCGGCCCCTACTTCTGCAAGTGGCTTGAGAATCGCCGCCGCCATCACCACGTAAGATAGTTGTGCAATAGTAGAGTAAGCAAGAAGGCGTTTAATATTAGTTTGCCGTAAAGCAACTAGGCTAGCTGTAATGATGGTGAATGCTGCCGCATATAACAACCACTGGGAACTTGAAGCGTCGAATAGAAAATCAATGCCGAATATGTAAACGATAATCTTAGTAATGGCAAAAACACCGGCTTTTACTACTGCAACAGCATGCAGCAAAGCACTCACTGGGGTAGGCGCCACCATGGCGGCGGGTAACCATTTGTGCACTGGCATGACTGCAGCCTTACCAATACCAAATACAAACAAGGCAAGCAGTAAACCAATCTCAGGATCATTCAATTTGCCAGCGAGAATACCACCAGTGGTAAAATCGCCTGTTCCTGCAATCGTATATGTCCAGATTATCGCTGGCAAAAATAAGCCAATGGATGTACTGAGTAAGACACCTAAGTAAATTCTTGCCGAACGAACTGTCGCCGCGTCCCCTTTATGAGCTACCAAGGGATAGGTAGAGAGTGTTAACAGCTCGTAGAATAAAAATAAAGTAAACAAATTACCGGCAAAGGCAACACCAATAGTGGCAGAAAGGGCAAGTGCGAAACAAGCAAAAAATCGCGTTTGATTTTTCTCTTTATTGCCACGCATATAGCCTACAGAATAAATTGAGTTGATAAGCCAAAGTCCGGAGGCTAATGCTGCGAATAACATACCTAGCGGTTCAACTGTAAAAGCAATAGACAAGCCTGGCATCACCTGACTCACTTCTACCGAAGGACGCCCACCGTCCATTAAAATAGGCAACAGACTCCAGACTACCCAAATTAAGGATACAGAAGTAATGGCAGTAGCAGCTTCACGAAGGTTAGCGCTTATGCGCCCTGCAAGCGCAATAGCCAGTGCCCCAACTAATGGGATAACAATAGCGACTAATATTGCTGTTTCTGGTGTCATCGTGAGCCCTCCAAGAGCAGGACTGCAGCACTATTTGCGAGCTCTAGCGGAATCTGCGGAAATAGTCCGAAGTATATGTTCAGGACAGCAACAAGACCGGTGACTAATAAAATTTGTATCGGTGCTTCAGATATTTGGTCATCTCCTTCGACAGGTTCCTGGAAATATAGTGCTTCCACAATGCGCCAGATATAGACTACAGCCATCAATGAGCTGACAAGTATGACAGCGACAAGGGCCCAGCCCCAAGCTCCATTTTCGAGTGCAGCATTAATAAGTACCCACTTGCTGATAAATCCTGCGGTACCTGGCACACCAATTAGGCTTAAACCACACACCACAAAAGCGGCGCAAGTCCAAGGCATACGAGCAGATGCGCCACCGAGTTGGTTTAAGCGTAAATCGCGATATTGGTAGGCTAGGCAGGCAACAGCAAGGAACAGTCCACCTTTTGCTAATGCATGATTAAATATATGCATTGCACTGGCAGTTAACCCCGCCAAGCTCACAAAGCTAACGCCCAGTAAAATATAACCAATCTGTGCAATAGAAGACGAAGCAAGTAACCTTTTAAGATGTCCTTCGAACATCGCAACCGCTGAGGCAATAAGTATCCCCAGAATGGCTAGGGGCATCACAAACATCGCAAACTGAACTTCGTGGTCATCCAGTTTGGTCTGGAATACCATGTAGTCAAAACGTATCAATACGTACAGCGCAACCTTAGTGGCGCAAGCAGCAAGAAACACCGTCACCATGTGAGGTGCATGTGTATAAGCATTGGGAACCCAGACATGAAGCGGAAACACTGCGGCTTTGAGGGCTAAACCAATAGTGATGAAACCTGCCGCGACGAGTATCGGATTGATGTCTGTAACATCGCCAATTCTCGCTTCCATATCAGCTAGGTTAAGTGTGCCCGTCATCATATAGATAAGGCCGACACCAATAAGGTAAAAGGTTGCGCCGATTGTGCCCATCATTAAATACTTAAAAACCGCAGGAAGTGCGCGGCGGTCAGGGCCACCCGCTATCAATATGTAGCTGGCAAGAGATGAAATTTCCATAAACACAAAGATATTGAACGCGTCTGCTGATACAACGATACCAACCAGTCCTGATAAAACAAGTAGCCAGGCTGAATAGAAAAGAGGTTGGCGTTCAGCTTCTATCTGTTGATCAATACTGGGTTTAGCCGCTAGCAAGGCTGCAGCTGCAGCGCCCGTGACTACCAGCAATACCAGTGAACTGAAAGCATCTACTGACAGTGCAATACCGTAAGGTGCAGGCCAGCCACCCATGGCGTACTCAACAGTTTGACCGTCTAATACAGCTAAGGCAAGGGCCACGGCAATAGCAAAACTAAGCACTGCAACGGCAGTTGCTCCCGCCCATGCTAGACCACGTGGTTGTAACAAAACAATAAGTGGAGCCGATAACATCGGAACCACAACCTGCAAAGCAGGAAGGTGTGCTAATAAATCCATAGTAGTTAGTCGGAGTCCAAAATTTCGTTTTCTTCGATCGTGCCGTAACATTCACTGATACGTACCACCATGGCCAGGCCTAATGAGAGGGTAGATACCCCCACAACGATTGCCGTTAGTATCAAGACTTGTGGCAGAGGATTGGAAAATATCTGATCTTCTACACCGGCCTGTATGATAGGGGCGGTACCGCCTTCCACTTTATCCATAGTAATATACATAAGGAAAACTGCCGATTGGAAGATAGACAATCCAATCAATTTTTTGATCAAATTGGTTTTACTTATCACGGCGTAAAGACCCACCGTTAAAATGATAGCGAACACCCAATAATTAAAATAGCCGAGTAATTCTAAAAGGTTCATGACAATATCTCACGTGATGCAAAAGCATGGAAAATAGCCAAAAGTGCGCCACAAACTGCCATTCCAACGCCGGCTTCGATAATAAGAATACCCAGTTGTTGTCCAAAAACAGGGTCAGATGCGAGTACGGAGTAATCTAAAAAAGCCCCCCCCATGAACATACACGCTACTCCGACGCTGCCATATAAAAGTGCACCCCCTATAACCATACCTAGTAATACCCCACGAGGTATAGCGCGTAAGGCTTCTGATTCACCTTCGAGCAATGCATAGAGGATGACACCTGTGGCAATAATAGCACCAGCTTGGAATCCTCCACCTGGTCCGTACTCACCATGAAATTGTACGTAAAGTCCAAATAGCACGATAAATGGTATCAGCAGTCGACCCACAACTTGAGGTATAAGATGATGACGTAAACCGGTGGTCTTTTCGGTGGTTTGTTTGGTCTTTCGAGGTGGGCTTACACCAAGGATAAATAAAACTCCTATACAAGCCGCAAAAACAACAAATACTTCACCTAGCGTATCGTAGCCTCGAAAACTACTCAGGATTGCGGTGACTACATTAGGAATATCCATATATTCAGTGGTCTTTTCTATATACCACGGGGCAATGTGTTGGTGAACAGGGGCATCTGGGTCCCCAAGTCGAGGCTTATCAAAGGTTGCATAAATGATCAGTAATGCCAAAACACCTACCGTGCTGAACGTTACCCAACGACTTCCCTGCCGAGGCTTTTCCTTGTCATCAGTCAGAGCCAATGCGCACAGAAAAATAACTGTCGTCACACCTGCACCTACTGCAGCTTCGGTAAGTGCCACATCTGCAGCGTCTAGAATGAAAAAATTAGCAGCCATAAGTAGACTGAATATAGAAGTCAACATTACTGCAACAAACAAGTCTTCGGTTCGCACTATAGCGATTGCGGTAATGACAAGCAGGGTCAGTAAGAACAGCCCAAAAATAAATATCATTCTGGTGAACTTTCCTTAGGTTTGTCGCTTGTCGTTCCAGCGTCTGGTTTGAGACCGGATAATAGCGCGGCGTTGGCTAGTGCATAAGTGGCGGTCGGGCCAGTCAGCAACAAAAACAGCATAATGGCAAATAGCTTCAACGTGGCAAGAGATAAGCCAGCTTGTAACATCATGCCAGAAAAAATTAGAATTGTAGCCATGGTATCGGTAAGACTGGCGGCATGAATTCGGGTATAAAAATTGGGCAAGCGTAAGCCCCCTATACCACCAATTAACACACAGGCACCGCCTAGAACCAGTAAAATCCAACTCAGTACATCCAGTGCAACATCAATCATCTTTAGCCCTAGATTTTCTTCGTGCTCGATTTTGAAAGTACTCCAGTACTGCAAGAATCCCAACCATGTTGATCAATGCGTAAGCTAACGCAAGGTCAAGAAAGTCTGGCCGGCCATACAGAAATGCAATAACTGACAGCAACAAGACCGTCTTGGTGCCAAACACATTAACCGCTAAAACCCGGTCGTAGGCACTTGGGCCCATTAGCGCCCTAACAAGGGCTAATACCATGGTTGTTAAAATAGCAATAGAGACAATAATGTACATACCTAACTGCGCTCCAAATTAGCGGCTCGACGATTGGCTTCGCCTTTTTGTAATTCTTTTGCACCCTCACTGGTTAAACAATGGATCAATAATTTACCTTCGTGTAAATCCAGCGTGACGGTCCCGGGCGATAGAGTGATGGAATTACCAAAAATAACTTGTCCTACATCAGTTTTAGTTTCTGCTTCCAATGTAACTACTGTCGGGCTAATGGGTAGGGAAGGATGCAATATCAGTTTTGCAACGTCCCAGCTAGAAATAATAATTTCACGGAGCAACCACAGCCAATAACCAGGCAAACGAGGAAACATTCCAATCATAGCCTGATGCCGAAAAAATCCCATTCGGTGGGCCAAATAAACACTAAGCAAACATGAAAAAGCACCTAAACCTACGACCAGTGGTTTATATAGACCCGACCAAAGAAGCCAAGTAACTGCAAGGATAAACATTAAAAGCAATATGGAAGAAAGGCGTGCTTCGCCCCGCTGATGTTTACGCCGGGTTTGAATCAAGTTCATTATATGCAGGGGTAATTTGTTATAAGTGATTTATAAACGACTTCCATAGCGGGCTCATCTTTTGACAAACTAGCTTGCTGTTCTACTAAATCGGCAACAACAACATCAACCACATCACGAAGTGGCAGTGGATCACCAAGACAAAAGCCAGCCAGTTTTGCCGCTCGCGAACGGTCTACACGTCCCGGCATACGAGTGCGCATTGCGCGTTCTGCGAAGGTTTCATCGCCGGTGATGGCATTCTCGGCGTTAAGCATAACTCGAGCATCAGTTGCTACTGCCCCGTCAATAAAACCTTGAATATAGCGGACGCAATATTGACCATCGACACCCTCTGGATTAGCACTGAGTAACACGCAATGAGATGCCAATTCTTTAGATGAAAGTATTTCAACTGCACTGGCAGTGGGTACTAATATTAATTGCAGCAGTAAAACAGTACAGGTCAGTTTAGGAAAATTTTTTGCAAGATTACGCGGGCTTGAATGTTTATTTTCTGAGGGCATTAGTAGATCCTTTGCTAAATTTATGAACAGTATGAACTATTTACCAACGTGTGCAAGCCCAGACTAGTGCACTTTTAGCGCGTCAGGTTGGACCTGTTTAGCCTTCACACTGTAAAGTAAATTTTTTGTACGAATTTCGTTAAATTTTACTGTTATTTTTGTTTTTTTTTGTAAAAGGAATGTCTGAATACGTGGCAAAAGCCACAGATTTTATTGCATTTTAAACGAATAATTGAATATTGTTGGCTCCGTGTTAGCAATTTTGTTGTATCTGTTAATGTTCGCCCCTAGCAGCAACAAATCATCCAATAGATTTCCCTTAATGTTTGCAAACTAACATAACTTAAGTTGTGTTTATTTTCATATGAAAATATTAGGTTACCCTTTGAAAAAACGTATCTTTTTATTTTATATATTCTACGGTAATGAGTGCTTTATTATACCTAAAAGTGCTTAAGTTGCTGCACTTAGGCTTAAGATAGTTATTTAGAAATAACAGAACTTAAACATTGGGTTGAAGCTGAATAAGTTAATAAACACGATTGATGTTTAAAACTAACCACACCTAAATCAACATATTTGATAATAACTAGGCCAATAATCAAAACAATAAATTAGGTAATAACAAGATGACACGTAACTACCAGAAATGAGCACTTTTATCGGTATAATTATCGAAGTAATTAACGTGAAATTTTATATTATCCTTTAAAACTAATAAAAAATGCCGCTTAGGTTATGCGGCATCTTTAATTATTTGGCTGATAGATCTTGTTACAAAATAAAGCGACTCAAATCCTCGTCGTCTACCAATTTTTCTAAATGGTCATTAACGTATTTAGCATCGACAATTAACGATTCACCACTTTTTTCAGAGGCATCGTAAGATATCTCCTCCATCAGCTTTTCCATCACTGTATGCAAACGTCTGGCACCGATGTTTTCGGTACGTTCATTTACTTTCCAAGCGGCCTGAGCAATATGTTCTATACCTTCTTCGGTAAAAGATACATCCACACCTTCGGTTTTGAGCAAGGCAACATATTGTTCAGTAAGCGATGCGTTTGGCTCAGTCAGAATACGTACAAAGTCGTGGGCTGTAAGTGCAGATAATTCAACACGAATTGGCAAACGACCTTGTAACTCAGGTATTAGGTCCGAAGGTTTACACATTTGAAACGCACCGGAAGCAATAAACAAAATATGATCGGTTTTCACGGTGCCATGTTTGGTCGACACGGTTGAACCTTCAACTAATGGCAATAAATCACGTTGCACGCCTTCACGGGATACATCTCCGCCGCTAGTAGAACCTTCGCGCTTACAAATTTTGTCAATTTCATCAATAAACACTATGCCAGTTTGTTCAAGTGAATCTATAGCTGTTTGTTTTAAATCTTCTTGATTGATTAGTTTGCTGGCTTCTTCGTCGATTAATAATTTAAACGCTTCTTTGACCTTAAGCTTTTTCTTTTTGTTCTGACTGCCAGATAGGTTTTGAAACATGCCTTGAAGTTGATTGGTCATCTCTTCCATGCCCGGAGGTGCCATAATCTCTACACCCACTTGAGGTGCAGCGACGTCCAGTTCGATTTCTTTGTCGTCTAATTGACCTTCACGCAGCTTCTTACGAAAAATTTGCCTAGTGCCTTTGTCTTGAGGCGCTGGGTCATCACCAAACGCATTTTCTGGAGGCGGTAATAAGGCGTCTAAAATACGTTCTTCTGCGGCTTCTTCAGCGCGGTACTTCACCTTGCTTTTAGCTTGTTCTTTCGTCATTTTGACAGCAATGTCAGCTAAGTCACGGATGATAGTTTCGACTTCTTTACCGACATAACCCACTTCAGTAAATTTTGTGGCTTCGACTTTGATAAAAGGCGCGTTGGCCAATTTTGCTAGGCGCCGAGCAATCTCTGTTTTACCCACACCTGTTGGGCCGATCATCAGGATATTTTTAGGGGTGACTTCTTGTCGCAACTCTGGTTCAAGTTGCATTCTGCGCCAGCGATTTCGAAGGGCAATAGAGACTGCACGTTTAGCATCTTGTTGACCGATAATATGACAGTCCAATTCGTGGACGATTTCTCTTGGGGTCATCTCTGACATAAATTAAACCTTTAAAATTTGGATAAATAACTAGCAATATAATTAACACCAGTTAGAAAGAGTGTTTTAGACGATATAGTTAATAATCGATCGTCTCAATCGTTTGGCTATGATTAGTAAATACGCAAATATTGCCTGCTATGGTCAAACTTTTTTGAGCGATTTCTTGGGCAGATAATTCGGTGTTTTCTAACAAAGCCATAGCGGAAGATTGTGCAAAGTTACCGCCAGAGCCAATAGCAATTAAGTCATTTTCTGGCTGAACAACATCGCCATTACCGGTAATAATAAATGATGCGGTTTCATCTGCGACCGCCAGTATAGCTTCAAGCTTGCGTAACATCCGGTCGGAGCGCCAGTCTTTAGCTAGTTCAACGGCAGCGCGAGTTAAGTTGCCTTGATGCATCTCAAGCTTAGATTCAAAACGTTCAAACAAAGTAAACGCATCAGCTGTGCCGCCAGCAAATCCAGCGATGACTTGGTTGTTATAAAGGCGACGAACTTTTTTGGCGTTGCCTTTCATTACAGTATTCCCAAGGGAAACTTGACCATCACCGGCTATTACTACTTGATTATTACGACGTACGGATACAATAGTAGTCACGAAAATTCCTTCAGTGTCGAAGGACAACCAGACTGGCCTATACAAAGGTTGTCAGGGTTGGTTGTCAGTGTTGATAGTGGGCACTGGACCTGTGTATTTCAGAGGAACATTGCCAGATGCATTAGATGTGGGGAGTATTCTATTTTTTTCAAGCCGCGAGCAGGTGCTCACGATTTGTAATGCCCATAGGTTGAATTGTTTAGAGGTTCCAGTTCCAAATCTTACAACCGTTAATTTCTGCACGTTGCAATGTGTGACGGTCTTTTTCGGCTACACGTTTGCTGTCATAAGGGCCAAGGATGACTCGGTACCATACTCCAGAAGTGCCTTTGCTTGATCTCACTTGCGCTTCTAACCCTTGAAAAGCAATGTTTGCTTTTAACGCTTGAGCCTGAGCATTTTCTCTAAACGACCCGCATTGAATTAAACGGCGCACTGTTGATTGGTCTTGTTCTTTGTGTTCAATTTCAACTGTGTACTCTGGCAAACTTTTAATAAATTCCCACTCTTCGTGGGGGATGTCGGGCAGTGTGTCTTTTTTGCTTAGAACTCGCTCAGCATTAAGATCAGATGATTTGTCAGGTGCAGTAGCCTTAATACTCCATAAAAAATAGCTAAATCCGACGATTAATGTGAGGGTGATAATAATCCGTAGCCAAGGTAGTGATGGTTTAGACAAAGGTGGGATGTGTTTTTTGCTGCTGCTGCGGCCACGAGCCACGTAATCTTTGTGCGCCATGCTATTGAAAGTACTGCGTAGAAATAAGGCAGGTGATCTTACCGCGGTTCACAGGATCCTCAATCAGAATCTTCACTATTATCATATTTAACTAAAATCCTGCGGATCGATATCTAATGACCAGCGTATTTTGTTACTTAAGTTTAATGTTTCGACCTGTTTAATTTGTTGTCCAATAGCTTTTTGTAAGGTACTACGTTGCGGGCTTTGTAATAACAATTGCATCCGATATTGGCCTTGTCGCTTTTCCATTAAAGCAGGGATAGGTCCCACACAATCAACATTGTCAGCGGTACTAAATAATTGAGCAATTTGTTGTAAAAAGTCAAAAGCGTCGCGTGCGCTTAATGCCTGTGCTTTGAACAATGCTTGAAAAGTATAGGGGGGTAAATTGGCATGTTGTCTCTCCAATAACGCATATTGAGCAAAATGTGCATAGCCATTATTAATTAAGTCCTGTAACAAAGGGTGGCCTGGATCGTGAGTTTGCAACCACATTTCACCGGGCTTTGCTGCACGCCCTGCGCGTCCTGCGAGTTGAGTAATAAGTTGGGCTAAATGCTCAGAGGCACGGTAGTCTGCGCTAAACAGCGCACCGTCAACATCAAGAATAAGCACCAGTGTCACATTGGGGAAATGATGTCCTTTAGACAAAATCTGCGTGCCAATTAAGATCTGATGCTTGTTGTCGTTGATACTGCTGAGCATGTTATCTAGTTTGTTTTTGCCTCTAGCACTATCACTATCTATTCGAATGCTACTGTATTGTGAAAAATAACTGGCTAGCCCTTGTTCTAATTGTTCTGTTCCCACACCCATAGAAGTCAGTTCACTGGATTGGCATTGTTGGCAATTTTTAGGAATGGATTTAGCACTACCACAATGATGGCACTGTAATTTATACAACTGTTTATGCACAGTGAACGGCTTGTCACATCGCTTGCAGTGTTCAACAAAACCACATTGATGGCACATTAAGGCAGGTGCATAGCCTCTGCGGTTGATAAATAGCATTACCTGACTACCTTGCTGCAAATGCTGCCTCATTCGATCCAACATGCCTTGCGCCACACCAAATTGCAGTTGCTGCTGGCGAATGTCGAAAACGTGTTGAGAAGCGAGTGAAGCGTTGCCAGCGCGCTGATTTAATTTGAGGTGTTGGTATTTGCCAGTTAGTGCATTGTTTAGTGTTTCTAGAGCAGGTGTAGCCGAGCCTAACACCAAAGGAATGTTTTCTTCACGTGCGCGCATCACTGCTAGATCACGCGCATGATAACGTAATCCGTCTTGTTGTTTATAAGAAGCGTCATGTTCTTCATCCACAATGAGTAAGCCAGGTTTAAGCATCGGTGTAAAAATGGCCGACCGAGTACCTATTATGATACCTAATTGACCATTTGCGCTTTGTTGCCATACTTGTAAGCGTTCATTATTATTAAGTCCCGAATGTAAAATACCCACATCAATACCGAAGCGATATTTGAATCTATGCACAGTTTGTGGTGTGAGGCCAATTTCGGGTACTAAAATCAGTACCTGTTTACCTTGTTTTAATACCTGTTCTATTGCTTGCAGATAAACCTCTGTTTTGCCGCTGCCAGTAATACCATCCAATAAAAAGCAGCCATATTGGTCAAGTTTTGCTTCAATACAACTTATGGCGATGGCTTGTTCAACATTGGCCATAGGTTTGTCTTGTATGATTAAATCTTGTTGCCAAGTTGATGTTTTAGAGGGAATTTTTTCGATAGGTTTAATTAACTCTTTTTCTACTAAAGATTTAATTGCCGCCGCGCCAAAATCAGATCTGGCTTTAGATTTGTTACTGTCCTGGACGTGTAATGACGCCATAAAAGCACGTTGTTTAGGTGCGCGGGACAAACTACTTAAATCTGCAGACTGGCCGGCATCACTTAGCGTCCAATATTGAACTGGTTTTGCTAAGCTCGACTCACCTTTTCGAAGCGCTACAGGCATGGCAGTTTGAACCACATCACCGATGGGATGTTTATAATATTGTGCCAACCAGCTGCATAGTTTAATTAAACTTGGGTTAAATATCGGTGTGTCATCTATTACCGCATCAATGGATTTTAGTTTGCTGATGTCCCAATCTGACTTCTCGCTTATTCCCCAGACCACACCTATTAATTTGCGGGGGCCAAAAGAAACGCGAACACGAACACCCACTGCTAACGCAGGACCTTCATATAAATAATCGAAAAATTGACGCTTTGGAATAGGAAGCGCGACACTGTGTATTGCCATTTGTATATTGCATTGCCTTTG
>JBNMPD010000065.1:0-14807 GCA_051276225.1 Flavobacteriales bacterium | reverse complement strand
CCTGAAGTTCTAGCAGACACCACCACTTTATTGGCGGCCATGCCATTGGACACTACCGTCTTTTCGCCGTTGAGGATAAATTCATCACCGCCACGTTTGGCTTGTGTTTTCACGTCGGCTAATTCAAAACGACTCTGACGCTCTAAGTAGCCAAATGCACCTTGTAGTGAACCGTCGATAATTTTTTCAATATTGGCGTTTTGTAGGTCTGCGTTACCACTTTTATTTAGTAAACCACCAAACATTAATACGGTTGCCACAAACGGCTCAACCACTAAGCCTTTGCCCATCTCTTCCATGACTGCCATCACTTCGGTGGCACCGCCGCCAAAACCACCATGGGCCTCGTCGAAGGGAATAGAAAGCCAGCCAAGTTCAGCAAACATTTGCCAGTTCGCAAGATTAAAACCTAGGTCACTCGCGGCATTAGCGCGGCGACTGTCAAAGTCATATTCATCTCTCACAAAGCGCGCGATGCTATCTTTGAGCATATTTTGTTCTTCAGATAAATTAAAATTCATAATTAAAGGCCCAGTACGTATTTAGCGGTAATATTTTTCTGTACTTCGTTTGAACCACCATAAATCGTGGCTGCTCGTCCGTACATATAGGCTTGTCTCGCTGAGTGTCCAAAGGCATGGCCTATGGTTTCTTCAGTATCTTCACCATGGATTACACCACTGTAATAACCTGCCAAATCCATATACATCTGCTGGATCGACTGTTGAATTTCAGTACCTTTTATTTTTAACAGTGAAGACTCAACACCCGGTCCTTTGCCATCTGCTGTTGAGGCCAGTACACGTAGCTCTGTGTATTCAAGGGCCATCAGTTCAATTTCAGTATTAGAAAGACGATTCTGGAACTGGGTGTCTTCACTAAGAGGACGCCCGCCACTCACTTCTTCAGCAAGTAATTCGCGTAGCTCGCGCAGCTTACGTTTAGAATCAGCAACGGCTGCAATAGAAGTACGTTCGTGGGCCAACAAAGCCTTAGCGTAAGTCCAACCTTTTCCTTCCTCGCCAATGCGGTTTGCAGTGGGCACACGTACATTGTCAAACACCACTTCATTTAGACTATGGTGATCGTCAATAGATGATATTTTATTAACTGAAACGCCAGGGCTTTTCATATCAATCAAAAGAAAAGTGATACCGTCTTGGCGCTTGCCAGAAGAGTCGGTTCGCACCAAGCAGAAAATCCAGTCGGAGTATTGTGCGTAAGTCGTCCAAATCTTAGCACCTGTGACGATGTAATCATCGCCATCTAATTCCGCTTTGGTTTTTAATGCGGCCAAATCTGAACCGGCACCGGGTTCTGAATACCCCTGACACCACCAATCTTCGTTCTTAAGAATGCGTGGCAAAAAATGTTTTTTCTGTTCGTCGTTACCAAAGTCATAAATAACGGGGGCTACCATTTTCAAGCCAAATGGCACCACATCAGGAATACCAGCTAAAGAACGCTCTGTTTCAAAGATAAAGTTTTCAGTCACCGACCAGTCAACACCACCATGTTCAACAGGCCAGCCCGGGGCCAACCAACCTTTAGCATTCAGCCTATTTTGCCATTCAATTTGTGCGGCCTTATAATCGCCATCACGTGCATTGATTCGCGCTTCTAGGTCTTCAGTCCAATTCTCAGATAAAAATGTACGTACTTGGTCTCGAAAGGCCAATTCCTCAGCCGAAAATGTAATATCCACTTAGTGATTCCTCTATGAATTGTTCATCTCGGGACTGACCCCGAGAAGGTAAACACTTTACGCTGCTTCCTTTCCCTTGTACTTAGGGTAAAATGCCACTTAATATGGCATATGTGCCAAATTCAGACAGTGGAGGAATTTATACAAGTGACGGAAATAATACCTGATGCAAAATGGCGAGTGGCTCTATTAGTATTCAACGGTGCTTGGGCTTCTACGGTTTATGGCTCATTGGAATTATTTCACAGCGCTAACTTACGCCAACCACAAGATCAGCAATTTCACTGTGACTTGCTCAGTGAGGATACTCAACCGGTGCAGCTGTATGGTGGCCATTCGATACATGGCGATGCTGTCATTGGCGAACAATCTTATGATCTGATTATACTTGCGCATTACTGGGGAGATTTCGAAAAAGTGAAACAGCAACACCCTGAAATCCCACCTTGGCTTGCCAAACAATATGCTCAAGGTGCACGTATCGCTGGCATTAATAGCGGCATCTTTTGGGCGGCAGAAGCAGGTATATTGAATGGGGGAAGAGCTACTACCTATTGGCGTCATCTACGAGAGTTCCAAAAGCGCTACCCCGATATTCAATGGCAAGCCAACCAAGCGAGTGTTGAACATGAAGGTATCTACAGCTCTAATGGCCAAAATGCCTCAATGGACCTGAGTTTACACTTACTAGAAAAATTTTGTGGTCCCTCGCTTGCAGCCGGATTAGCCAGGGATATCACCTCGGATAGCCGTAGAATTTATGATTTAAACCTGATTAATATCGCTGGTTTTCGGCAACACAGGGATCTGGGGATCCATCGAGCACAGGACTGGCTCGATGATCATTATACCGAGAGTATAGAGCTTCAGTCTCTCGCCAAAAAAATTGGCATGAGCAAACGCACATTCATTCGCCACTTCCAAAAAGCCACAGGTGAGCTGCCTTCTCGCTATCTGCAGCGATTACGTGTTGAAGCCGCTAAGCACCAGTTAGGTAATACCGAAGACAGTATTAAAACTATTGGAATGGGTGTTGGATATCGAGATATCAGTTCCTTCTCAAAAGTATTTAAGTCGCTGGCTGATGTCACGCCACGAGAGTTTCGCTCACGGCTGCGCCCAGCAAGTATCAGGAATACTTCAAAAGACGACTGAAAAAACGTTCAATATCTTTTAAGTTTCGGCAAGGTTCAACACTGCCACACCAAGGCGAATATTCCGACATAATTGAGTCACCAGTGTCCCAACTATTGCGATGTTCTGGATTAAGCCATAACACACGTTTACTTTTGCGAAACACCTTTTCCCAGATATCTACTCGGCCATCGCCTTGATTATTTCGTGCATCGCCGAGCATGATAACCGTTGTCTTTTTATCGATGCTCGCCAGTGCTTGTGACTGGAAACCCTCAAGAGCCCTAGCATAGTTCGTAGACAAACCACCCCAGCGTTTCATGATTTCTTCAAGGGCTAACTCAATGCCTTCGTGTTTAAACAATTCTGTGACCTCAACCATATCTGAGGCAAACACAAAAGAACGCACTTTTGGCATAACATCTTGCAAAGAATAGAGAAACAATAAAAGAAAACGTGCAACAGAACTAACCGAACCACTGACGTCACAAATAGCGACAATTTTAGGGCGTTCTATACGTGTCGCTTTCCAGCGTGTATGAAATAATGCACCATCAAAAGCAGCATTGGCGGCAATGGTTTTACGCACATCCAACTGTCCTCGTTTGCGGGTCAAACGGCGACGGCTATGCTGTGAGGCTAATTTACGTGCTGCACGCTGCACCAAACTTTGCATTAACTTAAAATCAAGACGGTCAAGCTGGCTTAACTTTGCCTGCTGTAGATATTCCTCACGGTACTTCAGACCTTTATGTTGAGCGTAAATCATATACTGTTGTTCTACATAGTCTTTAACTTGATCAAGCAGACGTGCACGAGATTTTATTAGCTTACGCTGCGTCCTTGTATGCTCAAGGCTGCTTTTTTGCTCAGGGCTGTTGCCTTTTGCGCGGATTTCAGCGCTTAGCAGATCATCTCCAAGGCGTTGCATTATTTTGTAGGCGAAGTAATTTTTTTGAGTAAACAAAACAATCGAAGATAGTTTTTCCACCGCTGCAGCCTGAATAATCGCCAGACTCATATCTTTGTCTTGGCTAAGAGCTTGTCCCAGCGCTGAACTTGCGTTAGCTTGTTCAGAATCCGACATATCAGCTTCATTTGAGTCCTGGCTTTGGGTATTATTTTTGTTATCACCAACATCGCTCTGCGCCTCTAAAAAATTCTCAGAGGACTCTTCATTAGCTGCCTCTTTTTCTACCTCTTTGGCTTTATCAACACTGGTAAAATATAGGTCAAACAACTCCTCATACATCGCTTGATCTACTTGTCGTTTAACCAAGGTTAATGCTAAGACTGATTTGCATGTTTCACGGCTATCAAGTCCTAACAACTTGATCGCTTTTAGGGCATCTAAGGATTCGGCTGGTGATACCGGCATACCAGCTTCACGAAGCGCGCCTATAAAGTCGGCAACAAAACGCACTTAGCGTAAATCCTTCAACAAGGCTTTAATTTCTGGCTCGACTAATTCAATATCATCCTGAAACTTAAGTAACAGATTCAACGTCTCCTTCACCCAGTGTGAGTCCAATTCTTCGACATTTAATAAAAGTAGCGCCCTTGCCCAATCGATAGTTTCACTGACTGCTGGTGATTTTTTCAAAGGCATGTCTCTCAGTTTGCCAATCAGTGCCACTATCTGCTCTCTTAACTGCGAATCCAGACCTTCAACTTGAGTCGCTAAAATACGACTTTCCAAGGCGGCATCAGGGAAGGGAATATACAGATGTAAACAACGGCGCTTTAGTGCGTCTCCAAGCTCTCGGGTGTTGTTACTGGTTAACATGACGATAGGGGTCGAAACGGCTTTGACTGTGCCAATCTCTGGGATAGACACTTGGTAATCCGATAACAGCTCTAACAGAAAAGCTTCAAATTCCTGGTCCGCCTTGTCTATTTCATCTATCAGTAAGACCGCACCATCTTGACTCTGTAAAGCTTGCAGTAAAGGTCTAGGTTCCAAAAATTCCTGTGAATAGAAGATGTCTCCAAAATCATGCAGACGGGCGATAGACTCATCCAAACCCCGCGCACCTCTGAGCACATCACCCAACTGTTCTTTCAGTACCTGGGTATACAGTAGCTGTTTACCATACTTCCATTCATACAGTGCTTTTGACTCGTCAAGCCCTTCATAACATTGCATACGTATCAGCGGTGCGTTCAGATAAGTGGCTGTTACTTTGGCTAATTCGGTTTTACCTACGCCAGGAGGGCCTTCAATTAGAATAGGTTTTTGCAAGTGGCAGGCCAAATATATCGCAGTGGCTACCGAATGACTGCAGATATAACCTAAGTCTTCGTAACGGCTTTGAATAATCTCTGGTGAGGCAATTTTTTCTTGGTGTTGTATGATCACGAATATATGAAACTCGGGGATAAATATGCGACATTATTTGCCTATGATCCAACTAAATGCAATGCCTTATCACTAGGAAAGATTAGGCGTTCATCAAAAAACATGCATCAATACAGAAATACTAGCCCCCAAAAATTTATATGTTGATACACCACATTTGTTATTTACAGCATAAATTTTCGAAACGTTTTCTATTCATTTAAGTGAAGATGTCAGTCAGGATTTAAATGGGCAATTTAAATGAATAATGGGTTTAGTCTTAAGTAGCATTTTGCGCAATTTATCAATTTTTTCTAGTTACACACACCATTTTTTTTAGCTGGGGCCAATGATACTGATGGGTCAAAAATTCGATCCCAAATACTACCAACCTGACTTAAGTCAGGCTGAACACTATACTTCTCAAAATCACTCACAACAATTCCAGTATTAGTTTGTTCGCCTACAATAAAGTTGAATACATAACTGCACTCAGCGCCCATTCGTAAGTCAGATAACACAATATTTTGCTTTTCTTGGGTAACCGAATAAAAACCTTTAGTGAACCACTGAAGTCGCTGCACTGCCCATTCATCCTGAATGTTTTCGAGCAAAAAGTCTGACGAGTTATGCACATCTAAACTCACGTCAGATGCTGAATCAAAAACAGAGACATATCCCTCGTAATATTGACCATCCGACATAACCAATATCCGCCAAAGTAACGTGGACAGAGGCGCAGGTGTACTCAAATAGTGGTTGGCTTTTATCTGTCTATCGTTAAGTGCTGTTTCTACTTTTTGGTCTATATACGTTTTCGCCACCAAAGACCAACACACATAAAGGCTACTTATGATTAATGCAAAAACATTAACTTTAAATACATTTACAAATTTAATGTTGGGTAAAAAAACAACAATAAAAGCGAGTAATAGCGGTAAAGTATAGATAGGGTCAATAATGAACAAATTAGAGACGGCAAAGGGATATTCAGTGATAGGCCACAACAATTGTGTGCCATACACTGTGAAACTATCTAAAATTCCATGGGTAGACAGACACAAAAAAACCAGCCAAAACCAGTGTTTTTTATACACTGCTGTGCCTTGATGACATGTATTGATTAGCCATACAATAAGAGGGCTAATTAATAAGTGCACCAAAAGAGAATGGCTAAATCCTCGGTGATAAGTAAAAGCCTCTACTTCGCCGCCATAAGGTAACAGCACATCTAAATCAGGTAAAGTACCTAAAATAGCGCCGTAAATAGCGGCTTTACGGCCTACTTTGTTGCCTAAAACGGCATAACCGACGGCACTACCCAAAACAACTTGTGTTAATGAATCCATACAGACCTTGCAAACTGAATCACGATTGACTAAGTATTACGCGTTAACTATCAGTTCTAGACCAGTTAAATCACCCATTTTTACTTGGCATCAGCCATAGGCTATCAACCCATCAAATATTCATGTACTTGTTCTCTGTCTGCTAATACAAATAACAAAACCACATCGCCAGGTTGCGCAAAATCCATCGCTATCTTAGTGCCTTTTAATGGGTCAGCGGCATAGTGTATTTTTTCAGAAGGGATCGATTGTTGATGCAAATAATCGCCAACAATGCTGGGGACTTCACCTATCTGACGACCTCGTAAATAACGCTCTAATTCAGTAACGATATACAGACTTGCATCAAGCTCTGTGACTGCGCCCGTGAGGTTTCGAATTTCGTCATCACTTCTATCACCAGCATGGCTAAACATGGCTATTTTACGTTTAGCCGGTAATTGATTAATGGTTTTTACCACAGCTCGCATACTGTGTTCGTTGTGAGCAAAATCGACGAGTACCTTAATACCGTTAATCTCATAGATATTACCCCTTCCCGGGTTATCTTCAGCGTTACTGCCAAAGTCTTGTAAGCCAATTCTAATTGCCTCTGTTGGCAAATTAAGGGCTTTAGATAATCCCACAACACCTAAGGCATTTTGTACATTGTGCTGAGCAGCACCATTAAGCGTCATAGGAACGTTATCTAATGAAGCAATGTTTTCTTCTTTGTTGCCTGATACATAGACAATATGATTATTACGTATAAATACTGCTGCAGCACCGCAACTTAACTGACTTTGGACTAAAACGTTGGACTCTTCAGTGCTGTACCAACAAATACTTTTGTCGAGTTTTAAGCTTTGCGCTACGACGAGATCGTTATCAGCGTTGAGTACTAAAGTGCCTTGTTTGTCCAATCCCTTTGCGACTACAAATTTGGTTTCTGCTAATTCTTCAACCGTGTTGATACCATATTGTCCCAAATGATCGCTGGCAATATTGGTAATTAGCGCCGCATCAACTGAATCAATAGGTATGCCCCTTCTTAATATCCCACCACGGGCGACTTCTAAAAATGCCATCTCAGTACGTGGGTCTCTAAGCAACATTCTTGCACCGCCAGGTCCTGAATAATCACCATTATCTATAATATCGTCACCTACACGAATAAAATCGGTAGAGGTGACACCCGCTACAAAACCAGCAGCTTTGGCAATGTGCGACGCCAAACGAACACTGGTTGATTTACCATTTGTACCAGTAATAAGAGCCCGCGGTATATTTTGATATGTGTGCCATTGTATATCTTGCAATGCTGGCAATAAGGCAACAGGCCAAGTTTGTGACGACTTGCCCATGCCTAGGCTGACATCATCATCATCGGTTATGCAACTCACTCCATGTTTTTGCGCGGCTTCTATAATAGCAATAAGTGCAGGGTTAAGTTCTTCGGCAAGTTCTTCATGTAATTCATTTAGTCGAAGCTGCCAATTTGGGACAGCCTCGCCTTTGAGTTCTGCGACACAACAATGCCAAGCTAACTCAGCAAGATCACAGGCAAAATAAAGTGCATCCATAGGTGCGCTAAGGGCTAAGTTTGCCCCTTCGCTATGCAAGCGGAAAGTAGTCTGCTGCTGCCAACCAAATTGTATTTGCAACGTGGCAACCCACCTCTGCCATTCATTCACTACCTTATTTTTATCAATACCTTCAATAAACACATCGAGGATACCACCGGGGTGATCCCACAACAGGTTAGGCCCTGTTAAGCGCCTTGCTTCGTCGAGTTCTAATCGCATTTTCGAATATTCCTTAATCAGAATCTTCGTCGTGCTCAACCACTAAACGCACACCACGTTCATCATGCACCAACGACTCACCTTCGTTTAATTCAAACTTGTGCTCAACGTGTTCAAATAGTTTTTCAGGGAAATCCTCAGATGGTTTTTCATCATGATTATCTGTTCCTATATCACTATTAAAATGTACGATTTGTTTCCAACAACGAGTGATATTGTCTCCCAGAATAATCAGTAGATCTCCTTTCTTACAATCTTTTAGACCTTGCTCAACTGCATTTTCTTCAGATGGAATGACTTGAATATTAGCTTCATCAATACCGGCATCCAGTAATGTTTGTTTGAGCATTTGTGGTACTTCATCATCACCGCGACCTCTTCTGTCGTCGTCAGCCTTACAAATGAAACGATCAAACCCTCTCGCGGTAATGTTTGCCACGGCTGCTACATCTTCATCTCGCCTGTCTCCGGGCATTGCCATGACAATGCGGCGTTTTCCGTTCACATCTAAGCGTTTTGCTAAGTCAGTGATGGTAGCGATGGCAGCTGGATTGTGAGCGTAATCGAGTATCACTTTAAACGGCAGTTCATCATAAATATTGAGTCGACCCGGTGCTTGATAGAACGAAGTATTAAAAATTCGTAAACCTTGGCGAATATTTTCTAACGATGTGTCAAAACTATAGGCAATGGCAGCGGCAAACATGGCATTTTGTACATTATGTAACGCCTTACCTTCGACCGTTGCAGGGATCAAATGGGTCCAAAGTAACGGTATATGTGCACCTTTATCATAAATGGTGATCATATCGCCATTAATGCCCTTTTCAAGCACAGCCGCCATGCCACCACTGCGAATATGTTCGCGCACTAAGCCATGACCCGAGTCCATAGTGACATAACAAATACGTTCGGCTTCACAAAAATCTGCCATCTGTAAGCACAGATGATCATCAGCATTAAGCACCACTACATCATTTGCTACTTCAACCACCACACGTTTAATTTGCGCCAGTTGCTCCACTGTATTAATGCCTCTTTGACCCAAGTGATCTGCAGTAACATTCAGACAAGCGCCAACATTACACGAGGTATAACCTAAACCACGCTTCAAAATACCACCACGTGCTGTTTCCATAATGGCGAAATCAACACTAGGGTCACGCAATACAATTTGTGCTGCAGTAGGACCCGTCATGTCTCCTTTAACCGTTAGATGACCATCAATGTAGACGCCATCTGTAGAGGTCATGCCCGTGGTAAATCCAGATGCTTTCATAATGCTGGCTAACATACGAGATGTGGTTGTTTTACCATTGGTACCAGTAATAGCAGCAATAGGAATGCGCGCATTGCTGCCAGCAGGGAACAACATATCAATCACTTTCCCAGCCACATCTCTGGGGGTACCCTCGCTTGGTGCTACATGCATTCTAAAGCCCGGCGCTGCATTGCATTCGCAAATACCACCGCCAATTTCTTTATAAGATTTACTGATGTCGTCTGTTAGAAAGTCCACTCCACCGATGTCAAGGCCGATGGCTTTGATAGAACGGACCGCCATATCTCTGTTATCAGGGTGCACTATATCGGTGACATCGATGGCTGTGCCACCTGTCGATAAGTTTGCTGTAGAGCGAAGAAAGAAAATTTGGTCTTTATCTAATATGGTTTGTTTATTGTAGTTAGCTTCATCCATTAACCGTTCGGCTTGGCTGTCTAACTCCAATCGAGTTAATACTTTTTCATGGCCTATACCGCGGCGAGGATCTAGATTAACAATGTCGACTAATTCTTCAATATTACTAGTGCCATCACCTACAACATGGCCGGGTACACGTTTAGCAACCGCAACCAGTTCATTGTTGACCACTAACATTCTGTGATCATAACCCGTTATAAAACTTTCAATTAAAATAGCTTTACCGGTGCCGTGTTTTTGCGCTTCAACAAAAGCCGTAACAACCTCTTCATCTGTTGTGAGGTTAATGCTGACCCCTCTACCATGATTGGCATTTAACGGTTTGACTACCACAGGGTAACCCATTCTACTGGCTGCCCGCGCAGCCTGTTTTTCACCGTATACCACCGTTTGTTGTGGTACGGGCAAACCTAAATCGTTGAGTAAGTTATGGGTGTCTTCTTTATCGCAAGAAATTTCTACTGCTATGTGTTTAGTTTCACTGGTAATAGTAGCTTGAATACGCTGTTGGTATTTACCATGACCGAATTGCACAAGACTATATTCATTCAACCTCAGCCAAGGAATATTTCGTTGTTCAGCAGCGGCAACCAAAGACCCTGTGCTAGGGCCAAATTCTTTGCGCTGGGCCATGCGCACAAAACTGCGTAGTTCATCGGTAAAATCAAAATCGTCTTCAATTTTTGCACTGATGACTTGTTGCACATTAGCAGGCATTAGGTGGGTTAATAAACGCATACCTAATGAGCCAGCTTCTAGCCCCACGTCTCTTTGGTGATATTGATAAACAACGTTGTAACAACCTTCTTTCTTTAAGCTTCTAGTGCGTCCAAAATTGACTGGTGATCCTGCTAAATTTTGTAATTCAAGGGCCACATGTTCCCAGATGTGTCCTATCCAGGTCCCCTCGTCTTCTCTCAACCGCTTGAGAAATCCTCCTTCTTCGCCGTATGAGCAACCGTGACTTTGCAATGAAGGTAAAGCCTCTACTAATCCGTCAATAAAACCCATACCTAATTTTACCGAAGGCCATTGCTCTAACTCACCAATATCGATTTGATAACGAATAACAGGAAAATTTGCATAGATATTAGGTCCAACATACACATTTTTGCTAAGGATTTTCATAGACTAAGGTTTCCTTTTTTAGTTTATTTAAGTTGAGAGCTCTTTGAGAGTAAATAGATAAATCATTTTAAAACTAACTTATATAAAATCTAACATAAGCGCCAATGTTTTAACATGTTAAGAATAATTGGAAGCATAAGATGGGCAGACAAGAAGGTAATCTGCCCATCTTATGAAGGGAGGTTTATTCGATGAAAGCTTTCCGCTCGTTAATATTATAACGACTGCCGTTAGCCAATATATGCACTTTTAAATTCAGCAAAGTAAGTGCATCACCGCTACGCGCTTCAGCCATAGATGAATGTTCGATATCCGAAGGATCGATTACCGTAATTGCGCCGCTGCCCACTACAGTAAAATCATTGTCACCGTCGATAAAAGCAGCGGTATCTTCATCAAGTCCTAGACCTAATAAAAACGGATTGTAAGACACCGCACTTAACAAGCGTGACAATCTATTTCGTTCATTAAAATGTTGATCAACCACTACAGTATTAATCAGTCCCAAACCAGGTGCTAAGTTAACACCGTCTTCGGTAGGCACAATTCCGGTATTACCACCCGTAATCATATGTTGCGACACAATGGCGGCACCAGCAGATGTACCTGCCACATGAACGCCTTGGGCATTGAGCTTACGAATAGTTTTAGCTATAGGTGTGCCGCCTAAAATAGTCGACAAACGCAGTTGATTGCCCCCAGTGATAAATATACCGGTACAACTTTCAAGCTGTGTTACGTATTCTTCTTTTTTAGCATCATTACGATCGCAAATAGGCAACCAATGAGTATTACCTGCGCCTAACTCTTCAAATAACTTTTGATATCTCTCACCGGTATCTTCCAACTGAGAGGCGGTAGGTACGATGCAAATATCAGCTTCGCTACCACCACATAATTCAACAAATTTCTTTAAAATTTCAGGATTATTTATTTTTTCTTCAGCACCACCGATAGGTATGACATAACCACGTTGCTGACCTTTAATTTCTGGAGACGGCATTTTTATTCCTCAAACGTACCTTTCTTAACAACTTCTGTATTGTAGATATGCCAAACACCTCTAGCCATTACATGGCTTATGCGGTTTTGTTTATCTAAAACGATTAAATCAGCGTCCATACCAAGCGCTATTCGACCTTTATTTTTAAAGTTCATAAGCGTTGCAACATTGCTTGTAAAAAAGGCTAAGCAATCTTCTATTTTTGTTCCTTGGTCAATTAACTGATAAAAAACATTGGTCATAGCAATGGAATTAGCAAAATCCATTTTTGTCATATGGCCCTGTTTATCAAAATTAGGTAGACAACCACCGCCATCTGAACTGATGGTCAGCTTGTCTTGTGGGTAATCACTATTTATAAAGCGTAACAACGCATCAGCTGGTTCGTAGCCCACATCGCCAGTTTCAAATGCGGTGACATCAATCCAGCAACCTTGCTTGGTTAACTCGCATGCTTCTTGGAATAATTCTCTGCGCCGGTTCACATGCGTAGGATTAAAGGTTTTAGCAGGTATTTCGGACTGTGCTAACGCTTCACGCACTAACTCCAGTCCACGTTCACCATCACCTAAATGCAAATGTACTATTCCCGCTTTACCGGTCATCAAACGCGAAACATGAGCCTCTGATGCAACTTTTAGTAGTTCATTAAGTGTGGGTTGAGACGATCGGTGATCACTAATGGCCAATTCACCCACACCTACAATGGGCTCTATAAATACGATATCGGTTCTAACAGAACCAGTCAGCGTGGTAGGCGGAAGATGGTAACCACCAGTGTAGCAGTAGGCAGACAAGCCTTCTTCACGCAATGAGTAAACTTGTGCCAGTAATGATTCAGTGCTGCGAGTAACGTCATCGGTACCCAACAGTCCAACAGCCGTTGTAACACCCGCTTTAGTAAATTGACTTAAAGGCACAGCAGGAACACGTGTAGAGAAACCGGCTTCTCCCCCTCCGCCAGTAATATGAGTATGAGCGTCGATAAAACCGGGGATAAGCGCTTGGCCTTGCAAATCTAATTCATCAACAGCAAGTAGCGAGTCCAAAACAGGCAAAGCGTCACCCATATAAAGGATTTCCCCACCACCAATTACAAGATGTTTAAGCCCAATTGAATCTGGAGCATAAACGTTAGCATTTTTGAGTAAAGTTATTGAACTAGCTGAGACCACTGAATATACCGAAATTTTAAAATAGACTGGACTTAATAATTTTAAAACACTCAAAGCCGCTTAGCAAAGGCTTTGTCAGCTAAATCAGTGTGTCAAATGAAGATAGAGCCAATTAAGGCACAGCAACTCAAGTAAATTACATTCAGAGTAGAAAGTTGTTCTTTATTTATACAATGTATTGCCAACATGAAAAAAATCTATCTTTCTCAATATTGTTGCCTGCCTATATACCCTCTTTACGGAGGATATACCAAACATGCCTAACCTAAAGCTGCCTCTGACACTGTCAATTTCCGCATTCTTTAAGGTGTAAGTATTAAAGACGTCAAACACACACTGCAACAGGTAATTGAATATGTCTTCATAGAATTTGTCATATCAGACCCGCAAAAAGAAAGTCCCCTATCAAAGTTATGAGATAACGTGATATCAGCCATCAATAAAGCCGTTCATGCTCGTTCTGCCAATGTGCAACTCATTGTTTACATGGGATCAAGAGGCACTGATGACAAGCACTTTCGCAAACCCAGTATTCCAACATCGGCGCTATTAAGCGTATGTATGCGTCCAGACAAAATATTTGCCCACAGCCTAAAAGAGCATTTGTCTATCAAAACCTTCTATGCTGGTTTCGACCAGTCGAGTATCATTGATGAAGTACTGACAGGTAAGCATCTTTGATCTGAGGACAAATTCTGACGATGAACATCACATAGATCTTAAATCGAAGAGGAACACAGCGCCACTAGACTAGCTAAATCTGTTTTATTATGGAAACTTTCAGCGATTCAGGCATACAACATCAGATCCTCCGCAACTGGCTAGTATTTTGGCACATGATTAAAAAAGATCCCTAGATCAAAATGCGCATGATTCTTCGAATAAGGTATTGCGAGTGTTGCTTGAACGAAGTTTTCTGAGTGGGAGCCGTCACATGCTGTCAGTTGTTGCCCACGAATGACCGCTATTGGGCTAACTGCAATCGTTGATAATTAGTGGTTTGAATGGTGTTTATTCAGCGACAATATTCAGTGAAAATGAAGCAGTGTTATTGTCTAAAGAATATTTAGATGCAGCGTATATATGGATGTTATTAAATAAAGTAGTCCACACTTAATATGACTTATTTTTATATCAAGATCTGACTAGTCTCAATACACTGTTACAGGGTTATCGGTATGTGGCCATTTGAGCCATCCGCTTGTCTTTAAATTTTATGGGATTATAAATTGTAATCCTAATCACTGGAGAAACGACATTGCCGACATTTACAAAATCACTGGGCTATGTCTTTTTAATAATCAATAGGTGTTAGGTAGCAGCAACCCTAATGCACGCAAAAATCCAAGTCATATGAATACTAAAGCTATTACTCTTGATTATGGTTTAACCGATCCAGAAAGGTTTCCAATTCAAAAACACTAAAGTTATGAATGTCACCTTTAGCTAACTTTCTAGCTTGTGACGGTGTCACGCCCAGTGCTTTCAC
>JBNMPD010000064.1:0-14986 GCA_051276225.1 Flavobacteriales bacterium | reverse complement strand
TCCTCGTCCGTCACGAACAAGCTGCCGCTCATATGGCAGATGGTTATGCCAGAGCAACGGGTAAAACAGGTACAGTGCTAGTTACATCGGGCCCAGGTGCTACCAATACAATAACAGGCATTGCCACAGCGTTCATGGATTCTATTCCAATGGTCGTGTTATCGGGTCAAGTGCCGACTAAGCACATAGGTGAAGATGCATTTCAAGAAACAGACATGGTGGGTTGTTCTAGACCTATCGTCAAACATAGTTTTTTGGTTAAACGTGCAGTTGATATTCCTATGGCTATCGCTAAAGCTTATTACATTGCTAATACAGGCCGCCCGGGTCCGGTGGTAGTAGATTTGCCTAAGGACATAGTAAATGTTTTAGAAGAATATCCATATCAGTTTCCTGATGACGTCACTATGCGTTCATACAATCCAACGCTTAAAGGACATAACAAACAGATTAAAAAAGCAGTAAAAACTTTACTGGAAGCAAAGCGTCCCATTGTATATGTTGGTGGTGGAGCAATAATTGGCGAAGCCAGTGAATCAGTTACCGAGATAGCTGAGAAACTCAATGCACCTGTTACTTCCACATTAATGGGTCTAGGTGCATTCTCGTCTGTTCATGAGCAGTTTGTCGGCATGTTAGGTATGCACGGTAGGTTAGAAGCCAATAAAGCTATGCATAATTCAGACTGTATTTTGGCCTTAGGTGCACGCTTTGACGACCGCGTAACTAACAACGTAGATAAATTCTGTCCTCATGCGAGCATTATCCATGTTGATATCGACCCTGCTTCTATTTCTAAAATAATTGGTGCCCATGTTCCAGTCGTAGGCAGTGTTGACGAGGTGGCTAAACAGCTTCTTGAAGAGATGGGTGAGATTGATGCAAAAGCACAGAAAGATAAACTTGCCGATTGGTGGGTGCAGATCAACCAGTGGCGCTCTCATAAATGTTTAGATTATAAAAAAGATAAAGACGTAATCAAGCCACAAGAAGTAATAGAGTCTTTATACAAACATACCCATGGTGACGCTTTTATTAGCTCTGATGTGGGCCAACACCAAATGTTTGCCGCACTTTACTACCCTTTTGATAAACCACGGAGGTGGATTAATTCAGGTGGGTTAGGAACTATGGGCTTTGGTTTACCGGCAGCTATGGGCGTACAGATGGCGCATCCTGAGGCGGTATCTGCTGTTGTCACCGGTGACGGTAGTATTCAAATGAATATTCAAGAATTAGCCACTTGTATGCAATACAATTTACCTATCAAGATTATTTCTTTGAACAACCGTGCTCTTGGCATGGTGCGTCAGTGGCAAGACATGAATTATAAAGGTCGTCATTCTAGCTCTTACATGGACTCAATGCCTGATTTTGTGAAATTAGCAGAAGCCTATGGCCATATTGGTATTAGGGTAACTAAGCCCGAAGAGCTTGATGAAGCCATGGCTAAATGTTTTGCGGCTAAAGATAGATTGGTCTTTATGGACATAGAAATAGATCAAAACGAGCATGTATATCCTATGCAAATAAAATATGGCGCAATGGATGATATGCGATTAAGTAAGACGGAGCGCACATAATGAGAAGAATCATTTCTGTACTAATGGAAAATGCTCCTGGTTCACTTTCTCGCATTGTTGGTGCATTTTCGCAACGTGGATACAATGTCGATTCCTTGTGTGTAGCGCCAACAGATGACAAAAGTTTGTCACGATTGACGATAGTGACAGAAGCCGACGATAAAGTGATTGAGCAAATCATCAAACAAGTTAATAAGCTGATTGACGTGTTAAAGGTAATTGATTTGTCTGATGGCAATCACGTTGAAAGGGAGTTGATGTTGGTTAAAGTTGCCACTCGTAGTGAACTTGTTCGTGCAGAGATCAAGCGTAATGTTGATATATTTAGGGCTCAAATTGTTGATGTAGATGCCAATAATTATACAATTCAAGTGACAGGCACAAGTGACAAGTTAGATGCTTTTGCATATACATTGGGTCAAAGCACCGAAATTATTGAAGCTTCGAGAACCGGTGTATGCGGATTATCCCGAGGTGAGAAAGCGCTTCGCCCTTAAAATGGTTTATAATTATAAAAAAAAGCCCTTATGGGCTTTTTTTTTAAGAATTATTGTTAGTCACTGACAAAAATCATAAAAAATATAGTCAGCTAGTATTCAAAACGTACAAGTTGTAATGAAAAAACTATAATTTGTAATTAAATTACACCTATAGTTATATCTATTTAATATATACCGTTTAATAAATCGCATATGAATTTAAAATAAACTGAATTAAAACAGTCGGTTAAACATTTTTATTCTGTTTTTAGATGTTCTTTACAATTTATTAATCAAATGTTCTCAGAAAAAAAACAATGTTTTTTTGTAATTTAATTACTATTAACTCCGTAAGGTTGAGGCAACAAACTCACCGATCGATTGGAACTAGTTAAATTACTGAGGTGTTATTATGAAAAAGTTACTATTATCTGCAATTTGTACCGCTACATTATCGTTAAACGCAAGTGCATCTTTAAAAAGTGCTAACAACTTTAAGTTTGTAGGCGACACGCAATATGCTGAACTTTGCCAAGCCGCTGCGACCAATGATTTAGCTTTGTTTAAAAGAAACGTTAAACAACATGGTTTTCGTTTAGGTACGAGTAAAAGCAAAATGTTATCACTCTTAGCGAGTGCAGATAACTTCCAATGTGCTGGCCAAAGTTTAGTTGAGTTTTCTGAGTCACGTGGCTCTCAAAATATTGCTGATTACATATCAGGTTCTGAAGCTAAAGTTGTAACGTCATCGACCGAAAAATATAAATTTATTGGTGATAAAAACTTTAAAAACTTCTGTAAATCTGCTGTAACAAATAATGTTAATTTGTTTAAACAAGCTTTAAGCCGTCAAATCGGTAACTTAGGCTTTTCTAAGAAAGAAGTGATGGATAGAGTTCTTGATGCTGATAATGTGACATGTGCCGGAGAAAGTTTAGTTGATTTTTTCCAATCACGTGAAGCGAGTAATGTCATCAATTACATAGCCGAAAAAGCTACAAAATAAAACTCGATATTCTGAAAGAAGTGTTACGAAAGCAAACGGTGAAAGTCGTTTGCTTTTTTGCAAATTAAAAAAATAAATTTTAGCTACCAAACAAGCTCCGCGAAATGTTGTCTACACATCGACTCGTATCTATCATTTCCACCAACTTCTACTTGTTCGCCTTCTTTTACTGCTTGACCTTTTTCATCAATCCTGACTACAAATGCCGCTTTTCGCCCACAATGGCAAATAGTCTTTAACTCGATCAGCTTATCAGCCCAGGCCAAAAGGTATCGACTACCTTCAAAGGTTTCCGCTAAAAAATCTGTTCGCAGGCCATATGCCAATACCGGAATATTGAGGTTATCGACAACATAAACTAATTGTTTGACTTGTTGTTTTGTTAAAAATTGAGCTTCATCGATAAATAGGCAGTTTACTTTTTCTTTGGCTAATAGCGCTTCTACTGCAGATTGCATGTCAGTTTGAGGAGTAAACAGGTGCGCTGCGGATTCAAGACCTATTCTGGAAGCTACTTTGCCTTCACCATATCTATTGTCTAATGCAGCAGTAAAGATTTCGGCATTCATACCTCTTTCTGCGTAATTGTAGGCAGATTGAAGCAAAGATGTTGATTTACCCGCGTTCATCGCCGAGTAGTAGAAGTAAAGTTGCGCCATGGATAGATTAACTCATTGTAAAAGGGAGTATTTTGCCCTGATTAGTTTCAATTTAAAATAACAATAAAAGACAAGAGCCTGTTTAAGAGAAAACGTTAGTTATTGAGTTTTGCCAAACGACTAAATCTTTGTTTTTCATAGGTTTAGCAAAATAATACCCTTGCAGGTAGTCAACCCCCATGGCTGATAAGGCTGCGACTTGTTCTTTTGTTTCAACCCCTTCTGCAATTGTCTTGCACTTCAGTTCGCGGGCAATAAATAGGGTAGCTCGGATAATCGCTTCGCCTTTACCTTCAATATTATCCACAAAAGACTTATCTATTTTTATGTAGTTAACCGGTAAAGACTGAAGCTGCGATAAAGATGAATAGCCAGTACCAAAGTCGTCGATTGATACGTCAATCTTGCGAGCTTGAATTTGCTCTAATTGTTGGCGAATTTTTTCTTTGTTTTCTACAAATGTGGACTCGGTTACTTCTAAATGTAATCTTTGTGGAGACAGTCCGCTGCTGCGTAGGCAATTATCCAAAAGTCGGATAAACCCATCATCCATCAACTGAATAATAGATACATTAACGGATACCGCAGCCTGTTGTTCGAATTGCCAATGCTTTGCATCCATACAAGCTCGATTTAATACCCATGCACCTATTTCTTTAATAAGCCCAGATTTTTCAGCCAATGGAATAAATACATCAGGAGCAATACATTTATCATTAAAATCCCATCTTAATAAAGCTTCAAATGCAAAGGACACATTGTCCTTTGCTGTCTGAATGGGTTGATAGCATAAAAAGAATTGTTTTCTTTGTATAGCATGTTGCAGACCTTCTAAGATCATTTGAGCAGCAGTAATTTTTTCTTTTAAATCACTAGAAAATAAACGAGGACGTTTATTGCCAGATGTTTTTTGCTCACACATAGTTAAGTCAGCAAGTTGAATCAGTTCGGTAGCTGACGAGCTATGTGCCGGAGACATAGCGATACCGATAGATGCTGATAAGTGTAATTCGTTACCGTTTACATAGATGGGTTGAGTAATGCTCGTTGCTATAGCTTTGGCGATAGACATCGCTGTATCCTGATCACTATAGGGTAAAGCTACCAAAAATTCATCACCATTCCATCGTCCCACACGGTTATTTTCAGAAAAAGCTAAAATTCTTCGAGTGACTTGAACCAGCACACTATCACCGACTTTATGTCCTCCAGTATCGTTAATTTTTTTAAAGCCATTTAGATCGATAAACAATAACGCCAAAGGACTTTCTTTAACTATTGAATGTTCTATTAATGCCTCGAGACTGACAGTAAAGGCTTTACGATTGATTAATTGGGTTAAAGGATCAAGACTACTTAGCTGAAGTATTTCATCAGTTCGCCGTTTGACTTCAACTTCTAAATTGATATTGAGTTGGTTTAGCTTATTCGAAGAAATCTCTAATTTTTGATTGGCTGAGGTAACATGATTTTTCTCATTTTCCATCTCTACAATAAGATGTATATTGAGGTTTTTTTGATAGATTGCATCTAATGTAAAGCGAGATGCTCTGATACAAATAAACACTACAGCCAATGCATACGCCAAACCCAATACACCTAAAAGTTGACGCTGCTGTTGTTCTGAAAATAACCCTATTACCGATATGGGAACCAATACAATCATTGAATAGCTAATTGCAATAAAGCGGCTAGCCGCTAAAAAAGAAGCGGCTCCTCCAGCTAATGCGGATATAATTACAACCTTGAAAAGCAATTCAACATCATTTAGTTGGTTGTAAAAAATACATACACAAAAAGACCAAGCTACTGCAGTTGTTATACACCCAGTGGCATAACGTTGAATACCGAGTAGACCTGAAGAATATTTACTGCTTCTTAATTTCCACTCTATTAAATCAAGTAAGCGTAGCAATAAAATTAAACTGATAAAGATCCACCATGTCAATTGATGGGTTTTGATCGCTGCATTGCTAAAACCAAATATCATTATGCTGCTAGCTAATGCGCTAATGAGTATCCCGGATAAACCATTATCATAGAGTGATTTTGCAGCGTCAAAGTGGGACGCTTCTTGAATAAATATGTTGGTTTTGATATTAAAAACGCCTTACGAAGAACGGACTGATAATTTTGATGAATTTGATATAAAATCAGAATTTAGTTGAGCTTACAAACCCATTTTAATATTAATATTAGATTAATGCAGTTTAATTTTTAGACTGAGCTTAGCAGTAAGGTTTTACGTAATGAATATTGTTTGAAATGGAGTAAAAGATGAAAAATGATATCGAGAGCAAATTTATATTAAGTGTGTTTGATAAAATGATTCAGCATGGTGATAAAAGAGGCGAAGAACATTTTTTAATGGGCCTCAAAGGATATACAGATTTTGACGGTTACACATTATTTGTTGAAGATGCACAAGTAAAACTGAATTTTGGATTTCACAATAAATACCACTTTGACTACGAGAAGGAAGAACACTTCGAGAAGTTTATTAAAAAACTAAAAGCAATAGATAAAGAGTATTAGAGCAAGAGTATTAACATTCTTTGATTGTTTTTTTCAATATGGATATTAGCGACGTCGGTCGCTTTTAAATACGCATTTAATCGCACTTTGACGGCGCTTAAAACTGCTTTAAAATTTTGTTATCGTAATCATCAGTATTTAGTATTAAATTATACTTCTCAGCTATCTTATCAAGTTCAGTTTGTTGCACAACTAATTCATCCATCACAATGGTGTTATCGTCTAATTGCCATAATAAGCGTGAGCCTGCAAAACTATAATGAATAGCCACTAACGCATCGAGATTTCCTTTGCGACTAGCGGCTTTTAGCTTAGGCATTTTTCGGTTTATTTTATTTAGTGTTTGTTTCAGCTCCCATACGTAGATGACTTCGGTCATAAAGTCGTGGGCACGGTACTTATTAAGTAACCAAGCAATCATTACACTTGTAATGAAAACGCCCAGAAAATTCCAATTAAAATGGCTGCCACTTTCATCAGGAAATAAACCAATAAGTGTCTGTGAAATGCCTAAACTGCCTATTGCCAAGCCCCCAATACAGCCCGCTATTACAATATTTAGGTGACGACGATAACGCACTTTGTTAATTTCAATGAGTCGCATGGTGTTCCTAGTCTACAAGTAACATAAAAAATGAGTAAAATTTAACAGGGTATATTCTTCATTAGTGCCCTAAGACCGCAAGAAAACAACACAAAAAAATACATAAAGTCGCTTGATAAAGTCCATGTCTACTCAGACCAACATTTTCTTCACTTAATGATACTAACCTGACTAATTATACGATCGTCGTCTTTCAACAAATCCCCATTTACGTAATATTTCTGTTAATTGTTCAGATTGAAAAGGTTTAGCTAAGTAGTCGTTCATGCCGGCTTCGAGGCATTTAATATTGTCACCTTTCATCGCATTGGCTGTTAATGCAATGATGGTAATGTTTTTATCAAACTTTCCATGTTCGTTTGCGCGGATCTGTGCGGTGGCATCGTAACCATTCATCAACGGCATTTGACAGTCCATTAATATCAAATCAAACGGTTCGGTATGACTTTTGAGCACATTTAAGGCTTCTTGACCATTTTCTGCAAGAACATAATGGCAATGCAGGTTCTTCAGCATTTCAACAACAACTTGCTGATTAATATAGTTATCTTCTACTACCAATATATTTGGTTTTTTCTGATCTGACATTTTGGATGAATCAGCCAGTTGAAACTGGCTTCGTCCAGTCTCAGACTCTATATATTGTGGTGTAAGCAGAACAGAGATAAGTGCGTCGGGTTCAAGTGGTTTGCTGAGATAATCAGTAATTTTTATATCTGTATTTTGAACTGTATCAGGCGTTCCCTCTTGTGCGGTCATTAAAATAATGGAGAGTTTAGTAAAACGTTGGTCAGCACATATCGCTTTACTTAGCTCTAAACCGTTCATACCAGGTAGAGCTGAATCTATTAACGCATAATCTATCGGTTGTTGATCACTGTGCGCATGTTTCAAAGCCTTGAGCGCTGTTTGGGCGTTATCGACGCATAGCACTTCAACACCAGCCTGTATGAGAAAATTCACCACCGACTGCCTAACACTGCAGTGAGAGTCTGCAACAAGTAGCCTTTTTCCACGTAAAGTGGCAAGCATACCCTGACTTGTTGGGGCCGATGTTTGGTAAGAGGGCTCGCTCTCAACTGTAAAGCAAAAAGTAGAACCCTGTTGCCACACACTTTGCACAGTAATCTGCCCACCCATCATTTCACATAACTGTTTACTAATGGCTAAGCCCAGTCCTGTGCCGCCATGTAGGCGAGTGCTTGAACTATCAACTTGCATAAATTTAGAAAATAGCTGTTTTTGCTTGTCCTCGGTTATGCCTGAGCCAGTATCAAACACTGAAAATTTCAATAATTTATTAGTTGTGTTCTCAACCCTTAATATAATTTCGCCTTTTTCTGTAAACTTAATGGCGTTACTCAGTAAGTTGATTAAAACTTGCTTCACTCTGTCTGGATCTATTTTTATCCATCGAGGTAAAGTGGGGGCGATATCTAAAACTAGTTCAAGATGTTTGTCTTGAGCAAGGGTTGCCATGGTGTTAATAATGTCACCAAGTAATGCGTACAAATTGACGTCTTGTATTTCAATTTTAAGTTTGCCGGCCTCAATTTTAGAAAAATCTAAAATATCATTAATTAAGCGTAACAATGAATGACTGCTCACTTTAATTAGTTGTGCAAAGTGGCGCTGATTTTTGTCTAGGTTTGTCTTCAAAAGTAAATCGTTCATACCCAAAATACCATTTATAGGTGTACGAATTTCATGGCTCATATTTGCCAAAAACTCACTTTTGGCAAGATTGGCCTCTATAGCTTGTTCCTCTGCACGCTTAAGCTCAGTGATATCCTGAAACGCGCCTTTTAGAGAAGTAACAACACCGTTTGTAAACACTGCATTACCCACCGCTCGCACCCAAATTTCATTACCCTTAGCTGTGGTAAAGGTAGTTTGAATATCCCATGGTGTACCGTGTGATGAAGCCAAAGTAATGGCTTGTTGTATGATTGGCCTCGCCTCAGGTGCATAAAAATTAATGGCGTTTTCGAGGTCAATCTCAGAACCAATCGGTAACTCATGAATGTTATAGACAACATCAGACCAGATGACTTTATTAGTCAGTAAATTGAGTCGCCAACCTCCAAGCTTTGCCATATCGCCAGTCCACTTTAATAACTCTTGTTCTGATTGACGCTCTTGTTCAAGATTTTTTATCTCAGTGATGTTGGTCTGAATCGCCATATAACCAATGAGCTGATTTTGCTCATATAATGGCTGACAATTAATTCGCAGCCAATAAGAGGTTCCACTCTTATTATAATTTAATATATCGGCATTAAACCCTTGCTCGTTTTTAAGAGCAGCCCTGATCTCAGCCACTGTTTGAGGATCTGTATCCTCACCTTGTAATATATAACCGGGTGTAAAACCTTTAACCTCGTTTAATTGATATCCACTTAAATGGGTAAACATTTTATTAACCCAAGTGATGTTGCCTTGTTTATCGGTTAACACCACAACATTAATTGTTTCTTCAGCAACTTTGGCTAACACACGATTATCTTTTAGGCTTTGCTTAAAATTTTCTTGAATGATGAAGTTTTCAGTTAAATCGTAGTTTACGCCTATAAATTTACAAACCTTACCTGTTTTATCACGCACGGTGTGTCCGTAGGACTTCATATAACGCACTTGTTTATCTGGTGTCAGTATTTTGAAGGTGATATCAAATTTTTTGTTTTCTTTTATGGTCAGACTTAATGCCTGTAACGTTCTTTCTTTATCGTCGGGATGTAAGGCGTCTCGCCACTCAGAAAGTGTGCCACTGAAAGTACTGGGATCAAGCTGGTAGAGCAAAAACATTTGGGGATCCCAAATGAGTTTTTCAGTTTCAAAATTAAATTCCCATACGCCTATTTGTGATGCCTCTTTGGCAATCATAAGCCGTTCGTTACTATCATCTAATTGGTCTTGAGCAGTTTGTAATTTTGACGACCCATAAACAGTAGCGATCACTGAATTTTGTAAGCTGTTTTGTGATAATTTTAAAGTGACTCTAACAAAAAATTCTTGGCCATTTTTATGTAATGCAGGAAACGTTTCACTTTCGTCACCCCTCGAAGAAAGCTCAAGGTTCGCTTGGAAAAAATGACTCAGGTATTCTTGATGTCCTTGGCTATAACTTTTGGGAACCAAATCAATCAGACGCATGTTTTTTAATTCTTGTTGCGTATAACCAAACATCTGCACCGCAGCTTGGTTGGCGTAAAGAATACTGCCCTTTACAGATACTTCAAATATAACACTCGAGACTGAATCTAAAATAGTCTGAAATCGCTCTAAATCTATGATTATTTTATCATCCGAAATTACAGTTTTTTTACGATTCATGACATCACCTGTCTACTTCGAAAAGAGATTATTTAGATAAATTTTTTGAGTCTAGCACTTTTTCATGTTGTCAATTGGCTTTACGTATTAGACTAAGAATAAAAATGTGTTGGAGATCAGTTTGTCAGTAAAAAAAGTAGACGCCCCTGAGTTTGAGATAGAGTTTTTTTTACCAAAATATTGGTTAACTTGGCTGAGCGTCCTCATACTTTATAGTGTGTCCTGGTTACCTTATCGAATGCAAAAACATATTAGTAAATGGTTAGGTAAGCTGCTTAAAGTTATCGTTAAAAAACGTTATAACGTGGCCAAGCGTAACTTGGAATTATCTTTTCCGGAACTGAGCCAAGAAAAACGTCAAATTATGTTAGATGCTAATTTAGATAATGCAGGTATGGCGATCCTTGAAACAGGGATGGGCTGGTGGTGGCCAACATGGCGAGTTACTCGGAAAGCTGAATTTGAAGGTTTCGAGCATATTGAGGCTATTTTGGCAAAGGGTAAAGGTGTGCTGGCTTATGCAATACATAATATGAATCTTGAGTTTGCTTGTCGTATTATCGGTCTTAAATACCCATCAGTAGTATTTTATCGTAAACATAACAACAGACTAATGGAATACATTCAATACCATGGTCGCAAGCGTAGTAACCGATATATGGTGAATAAACGAGATGTAAGAGGTTTAATCAGCGCTCTAAATGATGGTGAATTGTGTGTGTATATGCCTGATCAAGATTACGGCAGAACAAAATGCGAGTTCACACCACTTTTTGCTGTGCCCGAAGTGGCCACAACAACGGGCTCTTTGTTATTTGCCAAACAAGCAAATTGTGAAACGGTTTTTTTGGTATCGATTCGAACAGATAAAGGCTACAAAATTATTGCACTACCCGGACTGGATAACTTTCCTTCTGGGGACGATAAGTATGATGTTACACGTATTAACCAAATGATTGAAAAAATGGTGATGATCGCACCAGAACAATACCTTTGGATGCATAAGCGTTTTAAAACTAGACCTAATGTTGATGATCCCTCTTTATACGATTGAGATAAATATTGAGACTAAGCGACAATAAGGATGCGTAATGAAAAAAATTAAAAAAACATCTAATTCCTTATTTTGGTTGAAGCATATTCTGTTGGCACTTGTGATCATTGCCATTGCGGTGACGATATTGATTATGCAAAAAAGTAACCAATCTACTGTGCTTCCAGAAGGCAGCTCAGGCAAAAAAAATATTTCGAGTAATATGAGCCTTTTTTACGAACAGTACCGATCATCGTCTCGTTCTCCTAGTGATGAAGCATTAGGAGACTTTGTGATGAAGGTGAAAATATCCGACACACCCTTAAGCGAACGCTTGCAAAAAATGGAAAGTTTACAAAAACCCATATCAGGAAAATGGATAGGGGAGCACAAACATCGTATATTCAAAGCAGGAGGAACACTTCGCAGTGGCATTACCAATTATGCACAGTCAGAAGGTATGCAGGTGATTTGGGAGCTTGAGAAAGATTTTATTGTCAAACATGCCTTCCAACTTGATGATTCTTTGTTAGGCAGTTTAAAAAAGATTGGCAAAGCCATTGATGCTGACTTTGATGGTGAGGTAAAAGCTTATATGTGTCCTCGTCAACGTTCTCTGGTTATTACCTCACAATCATCTGAATATTTACAAAAACAATGCGCAGAGGCTATTCAGTAGCATAATCTTTTGGGTATTATGACAGTCTGGTTAAGGTAATATTTCGACTAAATATTGACTCCAAATTGCTTTTACTTTTGTTTGAAGATCCCTAATAGATGCAGTAGTGGCAGCCAATGCTCCATTTTGCAAGGCGAGTCGATGCGTATAGTTTCGATATTCCAGATATGCTTGATTAAGAGTGTCGGCTTCATTTTTTGTAATCAGAGATAACTTGGCTAAGTCAGCTAAGATCCGCACATTGTCAGGCCATTTGGCCAAGCTTGGAAAAGTACTGGTGTGAGCAAGCAACATAAACTGCACGATAAATTCTATATCTGCTATGCCGCCAGCATCCTGCTTCAAATCTATGTTTTCTGCATCTCCCTTAGATAAATAAGCACGCATTTTTTCTCGCATAGTCACCACGGCTTCTGCCAGCTCTACTATTACCCTTGGTTTTGAAAGCACGGCTAAGCGAACTTTGCTAAAGCGTTCATATAATTCACGACAACCCATAATAAACCTAGCTCTGCCTAAAGCTTGATGCTCCCAAGTCCAAGCATTTTCAGTTTCATAAGTAGCAAAACCATTCACATGACACACCAGTAAACCTGCATTACCTGAGGGACGTAATCGCATATCCACATCATAGAGTAGACCCAAACCTGTCTTGATTGTGAATATATGCAAAATACGTTGAGCAAGTTTGATATAGAAACCGGTAGCCCCAATTGGTTTTTTGCCATTGGTGAGTTGTTGTCCGTCGCAATTATGTAAAAAGACTAAATCTAGGTCTGAGCCATAACCCAATTCCCATCCTCCTAGTTTGCCAAATCCTAAGACTGCAAAACCTTTGTGTTGAATGTCTTTAGGACCTTGGGTGTCACATATTGGCACACCATGTTTGGCAACCATTTGTTGCCATGCGATGTCTACAACTTGAACAATAATGGCTTCGGCTAAATGGGTTAGATGATCACTGACTTGCATAACAGGTAAAGCATTTGATATATCGGCCGCAGCGATTTTTAATTGTTGGCTCAGTTTAAATTGGCGCAATGTTTCTATTTGTAGTTCTAAATCTTCTGGCTCTACCCGCAGTAATGTTTGGCGCAGTTCATCAGCATATTGATCAAAGGCCACTGGCTGATAAAGAGAAATAGGATTGAGTAGCTCATCCAATAATAACGGGAAACGTGCAATTTGTTCTGTTACCCAAGGACTAGCAGCGCATAACTTAACTAGATGGAATAATGCTGCTTGGTTTTCAAATAAAAGTTGCAGGTAAGCAGTACGTCCCAATATGGCACGTAATACAGTTAATACACGTTTAAATAACTCTGCCTGATTGTTAGCTGAAGAACTGAGGATCTTATGAAATATCACGGGCATCAGATTGTTAAGCGTGGTGAGCCCTCTCTGGCCGATCCGTTGTGTCGTTAAATCTTGTTTAAAAGTGTTGAGTTGCCGATGCACATCTTCGCCTATCGATATGTCAACTGCGAACACGTCATCTTCACAATACCAATGATTTAATATACTTTGGGTTTCTTCAGCATCGAGCTGTAACTGCCAAAGATCCTTGGCTGCTTGTTGTTGTTCATCTGCGACATCATCTTTTAGTGCGGGATCTTCTTTGACCAATAACGAAAATTGCTGGTGGATTAAGTTACAGTGCTGAGCTAAGTGGGGCATAAAATCATCATATTCAGTCATGCCTAATACATATAACAACCGTTTTTGGTCGATGTTATTGTTGGGTAACACTTGTGTTTGTTTGTCGGCAAACTGCTGAAGACAATGTTCTATTTTACGCAGCCATAAATAACTTTTTTGTAAATCCATGGCGTTTTGCGCGGGCAATATTTCTAAATTGACAAGTTCAGATAGTGCTAATTGTAAGCTCTGAACTTTCAGACTTGGCTCTCGTCCACCATTAATCAGTTGCAAGCTTTGCACAATAAATTCTGCTTCTCTTATGCCACCTTTACCCAACTTAATATTATTGGTCAGGCCACGTCTGCGCACTTCTTGTTCAATCATGGATTTCATACTTCGCAGCGACTCAATGGCACTAAAGTCTAGATATCGTCGGTAAATAAAAGGTTGTAGAATATCTGATAACTGTTGTGTGTACGGGCTGGGTTGATTCAAGATAGATGCCTTAAGCATCGCATAACGTTCCCAGTCCCGACCTTGTTCTTGGTAATAATCTTCCATTGCATCAAAATGCATCACAAGTGGGCCGCTATCACCAAACGGTCTTAGGCGCATATCGACTCTATACACCTGACCATCAGCGGTGATTTGATCTAAAGCAGTAATAAATTTTTGTGCTAGTTTGGTAAAAAATTGTTGATTCTCTATGGACTTTTTTCCGCCAGTAGTGACACCCACAGACGCATAGGTAAAAATCAAATCAATGTCTGAAGAAAAATTAAGTTCATTACCACCTAATTTTCCCATACCCAAAATTAACATAGGTTGTGGACCAAACTCGCCTTCAGGTAAGCCGAATTTGGACTGTAAAAATTGATATAACCAACTGTTAGTTTGTGTAATTAATTGACGTGCTAGTTCTGATACCTGTGCTAGTGAATTTTCAATCGACTGCATGTTGAGCAAATCTCGCCAAGCAATTCTCAGCATCTGAAAATTTCTAAATTGTCTGAGTTTTTGCTGTAAAACAGCCTCATTATCAATTTCGGCTAATAGTTGAGCAAGTTTATCTTGATAATTTACTTGCTCAGCAAATAACCGTCTTTCGATCAATAGCTCTAGCAACCATGATGGATCCTTCAGGCATTGTTTAAAGATAAACTCACTAAGTGAAAAGGCAACTTTGATTTGTTCTTCAAACAGTTCTAAATTTTCAAGCAATGGTGTGGAGAATTTCGCAAGGGACTGAAACTCCTGCCAGCGCTCGCTACCCAGTTCGAATAACTCATTTGGAAGTAGCATAGGCGGATTTTTTTTCATATTATTTATTCTCATCCAGCAGCATATTTTGTATTGGTGCACCACAAAAAAAATTATTTACCAATTTTATTTTATTGGTTTTACTCAATTTTTTAATCCAAATTTCGATTTTTA
>JBNMPD010000063.1:0-15091 GCA_051276225.1 Flavobacteriales bacterium | reverse complement strand
GTGGCGACATACCTTTGGGCAAAGCCTTACGGTTTGAGCTGTCAAAATTCCACTTATCGCCAACTGGTTTGTCACCATCCATTAAAAAATGCCATTTCTTACGCATTTCGCGATAGAAAAACTCCATGCGTAGTTGTTTTCGCTCGTGTGCCCACGTGGCAAATTCATCAAGGCTTGATAAAAAACGATCGTCTTGGCGAATTTCGACTGGAATTTTTAACTTTTTTTGCCAGCTTTGCATGTCTGTTAATACGCGGTATTCACCCGGATATGTGAGCACGACCTTATTGATGTTTTTTTGTTTACACACTCGCTCAACTTCACCAAATAAACTACTTTGGTTGTCTTCGTCGTTGTAAAGGGTGTAGTGAAGATTATGACCCTGACCTCTTAACTCTTCAGCAAAATGGCGCATAGCTGAAAATAAAAAAGCGATTTTCTTTTTGTGATGTTTAACGTAGCTGGCTTCCTCGCGTACTTCGGCGATTAACACCCAATCGTTGTCCAAGTCACAATCTTGCAAGCTGGCTAACGAGTGGCTCAGTTGGTCAGCTAAAATTAATCTAAGTGTTGTCATAGTTAAGTTGGTACTTCATCTGGTTGTTGTTTTGATTGAGCGAGAGCATCAAGAGCACGTTGCCGTGAGACCTTTAAATCGACCAAAGGCTTAGGGTAGTTTTCACCTAGTTTAACCCCTGCATAATCTAAGATATTGTTCGGGGCGTCCCACGGGTTGTGGATATATTTGTCTGGTAATTTACTCAGTTCTGGACAGTAACGCTTAACGTAATCCCCTTTGACATCAAATCGTTGTCCCTGAGTAACAGGGTTGAAAATTCTAAAATAAGGTGCCGCGTCAGCCCCAGTGCCCGCTATCCATTGCCAACTTGCGCTATTGGCGGCTAAGTCTGCATCTAACAAACAGTCCCAGAACCAGCGCTCGCCCTCGTGCCAGTGTATTAATAAGTTTTTAACTAAAAACGACCCTACTACCATACGCAGACGGTTGTGCATGGTGCCTGTTTGCCTAAGTTCGCGCATACCTGCATCAACAATTGGAATGCCTGTTTGTCCTTTTTTCCATGCGTTTAGGGCAACGTCATCACTGCGCCAAGGAAAGTGTTCAAACTTAGGGCTGAAGTTTTTTTGTGGTATGTGCGGAAAATGATACAACAGGCTATGTGAAAATTCTCTCCAGCCGAGTTCACTTAAATAACAATCTAAACCTACATCTTCGGTATTGCCATTTAACGCATCTATAGCGGCGTACCAAATTTGATTGGGAGATATCTCACCAAAATGCAAATGAGGTGACAGCTTGGATGTGGCACCTAAGTCTGGAAAGTCTCGTTTGTTTTTGTACTCTGTAGCACCACTAGGTAAAAAGTCGCTAAGGTGTTTTGCAGCACCTTGCTCACCAGGTATCCACATAGTTTCAATTTTATCGTGCCAGTTAATGTGTGGCATCAATTCGAGAGAGTCCAAACCATTGTCTAACGTTGAAATATATTCAATGTCTAGGTTTTGCGGTGCTTCAACGGGCATTCTCGGCGACGCTTTAGATAAACAGCCTCGTCTGTAATAAGGAGTAAATACTTTATAAGGTGTGCCGTCTTTTTTTAATACTTGCCATGGTTCCCACAATAAATGGCTATTAAAACTTTGAACTGTTATACCTGATTCAGTCAAAACCTGTTTAAGATGAGTGTCTCGTCTTATTTGCCATGGTTCGTAACATCGATTCCAGGCTACAGTTTTGATATTGTGTTGATGAATAAACTCAATTAATATTTTGCTTGCATCGCCTTTTAAGCAATGAAGTTGATTATTGAGTGATTTATTGAGTGCGTTAAGAGAATTGTGTAGCCACCACTTACTCGCACTGCCAGGCACAAAATGCTCGGGGCAATCAGTGTCAAAGATATACAGAGGAATAACAGACCCTCTCTCACTGGCGAAGGTCAGTGCTGGGTTATCTCGCAAACGTAAATCTTGACGGAACCAAACTAAAGTTGAGGGGGTGATAAACACACTCCGAGTATTATAAATAGTAATTTTATACTAACAATAAACGTTTCTAGATCGAATAATAATAATTATTTATAAACAATAAGTGAACTAGATATTTCATTGCTCCGTAATGCAACTATGAAGAAAAATGCTCATGAATTTAATAACGAAGAAAAATCTCGCATAATAGAAATGGCTTGGGAAGATAGAACCCCATTTGAAGCTATCGAGGCATTGTTTGGTGTTAATTCTAATCAATTGATTGATATAATGCGCAGCGAACTCAAGTCTGGATCGTTTAAGGTATGGCGAAAACGTATGCGCGGAAGACAAACTAAACATTTAGCTTTACGCCCTGAAGGTATTTTACGAGGTTATTGTAAAACGCAATACAAGCACAGTCGTGGCAAATAATATTGATTGTTGTAATTTGCACTCTACAATTGATACAACACCCTTCCATAAAAATCATTTACTAACTCCTTAATGTTTATACAGAATATCATCCAACATTTATTGAATGTTCTTGAAGTAAAAGAATTCAAAACGTTAGTTCATTTCGAATTGGAAGGAGTGTGTGAACTGCATGCCAATCAGAAAAGTCTGGATTATGTAGGGATTAATCAAAAACTCATTAAGCTAGACATAGATGGTGAATTAAAATCTGAGTATTGGAAAAACCAATGGGAATTTGTATCGTTATTTAATGGTCAATCGCCTTTAAAAGAAGCGCAAAACTTAGCGCGAGCTATGCAGGTGTTACCAGCCATTATGTGCCAGCATGGCGCCAGTAAAGTTTTGATGGAGCCTGTTTCTTGGGGGGCCGATAAAGGTAGGTATGTTCATGGGTCTGGTGCAATATTCTCACTAGATACTCGGTCTGTACATATACCCAATGCAATTCAGATGAACGTCAGTGTTAAAAATAAACAGGGTGAAAATCTTTTTGCGCAAGAAGGTTTAGGTGAATGGATTCAATATGAGTTGCTAATGAATAGTTATGCTTGTTGCCTTTTATTTTTACCCGAAGAAGATGCTTTCAAACGTTTAGCATTACGACAAGATTATGGTTTAGACGCAGAGCTAAGTTCTCCTGTTGTTTTATCTGGCGGACATCAAGGCAGTATTGCTTTATATAAAAAAATAGGTAAACACAATCAAGTGATGGGTTTAGAACCACTATTCTTTGCTTCTGACAACTCAGTATTGCATTACGCAGGTGACTGGCGAAAAACGGCGCGTGTAGAACATAGAATTGGCGCAACGAGTAAAAACTATGATCCTTATTTGAATATGGTGTTTATTCTTATAAACGTTCTTGAGGGTATCGGCAAATGGCAGAGTGGTACATTGCCTCCAATATTCGAAGATAAGGCGTTACCTATTTCTTTATATGATCAAAAGAACAAACAAGATGGGCAAGAGAAATTAGGTGCGCTATCTTTATTTAAAGACGATAACTGGTTGGTGAACAAAATAGATTTTTATTGCCAAGACATTCCCAATATTAATCCGATTGATTTGGGCGCAAAGATTAAAGAAATGATGCTAAGCAAATACCAACGTTCGGTTATAACGTTAAAGTCATAAAAGTTTTATCAACGACATTTAAAATGATAAGACATATAAAAGAGATTAGGAAAGCACCTTTTGCTAAAACAAAAATTAATAACATTAGATAAGCCACCGCTTTTAACTGGCTCTGATGTTGAAAAAAAACGAGCCGAGCTTAAAGCTTACTTCGAGCAAACGTGGGAATTGTATGAATCGTTATTTTCGTTGATAAACGAAGATGAGGCATTTGTATTACGCCCTGAACCATTGCGTCATCCTTTAATTTTTTATTACGGGCACACTGCGGTTTTTTATGTTAATAAATTACTCTTAGGCAAATTCATTAAGCAGCGTGTGAACAACCAGATCGAATCTGTGTGTGCGGTTGGTGTGGATGAAATGTCTTGGGATGACCTGTCTCCAGATAATTATCAATGGCCGAGTGTTGAGGCTGTATCTGAGTATCGCGACCAAGTAAAAGAATGTGTATTAGATTTGATTGATAACATGCAGATTACTTTACCGATCACGCAAGACTCCTTAGCCTGGGTGATACTTATGGGTTGTGAACACGAGCGTATTCATATTGAAACATCGTCAGTAATCGTGCGTATGCTCAATACTAAATATTTAACCTCGTCTAATGCATGGAAAAATTGTCCCGACGCAGGTATAGCTCCAGATAATAGTTTATTAAGTGTTGTGGGTCAGTCGCTAGTGTTAGGTAAGCCAGATTCTAATGCGACATACGGCTGGGACAATGAATATGGGCAATTACCCGTTGACGTAAGTGATTTTTCGGCCTCGCAATATTTAGTGTCTAATCAAGAGTTTATGCAATTTGTTGATGCTGGTGGTTATCAAACTACAAGCTATTGGTCAGAAGAAGGCCAAAGCTGGCTGGAATTTAGCAAAAGTGAAATGCCACGTTTTTGGCGTCGTAAGAATGGCCAATATTGGCAACGCAATTTAACTGAAGAAATTCCATTACCACTAAATTGGCCTGTTGAAGTCAATTTCCTTGAAGCAAAGGCTTTTTGTAATTGGAAGGATAGCAGCAGCGACGATTTTGTACGCTTGCCAACAGAAGCCGAGTGGCAAGTTTTGCGTGATCAACTCGATACCGACTTAAGTGATTGGTCTCAGGCACCAGGTAACATTAATCTAGAACATTTTGCTTCTTCATGCCCAGTCGATAAATTTAAACAAACAGAATTTTATGACGTTATTGGTAATGTGTGGCAATGGAGCGAAAGCCCAATAGATGGCTACGAAGGATTTAAAGTTCACCCACTTTATGATGATTTTTCAACACCTACTTTTGATGGTCAGCATAATTTGATCAAAGGTGGTAGCTGGATGTCTACCGGCAACGAAGCTACGCGCGATTCTCGTTATGCGTTTCGACGACATTTTCATCAACATGCAGGATTTCGTTACGTTTCTAGCAAGCATCAAGAAATCCCCATTACCCCAGTAACAAAATGCGAAATGCAGACGGATATTAGTCATTTATTACATCATCATTTTGGTGCGAGCAGTGATAAAGTTGAACATGATTTGCAGCAAATCCTTAATTTAGTGCAACCTTATGTCACACCAAATAGCAACGTTCTGGATATGGGTTGTGGTGTAGGTCGTTTGGCTTTTGAATTAGCCAAAACGGCTGGTCGTGTTGACGGTATAGACTTTACAGCAAGGCATATTCAGCATTGCCTCGACTTGAAAGAACAGGGGCAACTTCGTTATGCCATGCCTACTCAAGGTGAGATCTTTGACTTTCATGAAGTCACATTAGAAAATTTAGGATTTGAGCAAGCACCTGAAAACCTACATTTTGCACAAGGCGACGGACATAACCTTAAACAGCAATTTAATGACTATGACCTAGCCATTTGCCATCGTGTTATTGAATACAGTTATCACCCACAAGTTTTATTACAACAACTCTGCCAACGCATAAAAGCAGGTGGGTTAGTCGTATTAGGCAGCAGTTATGCATGGAATGCATCTATTACAGACATACAAAATTGGATTGGTGGCTTTAAACGTAATGGCGAAAACCTGAGTAGCGAGGCGCATTTGTTCGAAATCATGTCGGCTGAATTTGACTTAGTACAAGAAACACAAATAACCAGCAAGCTTGAATTGGATCAACGTACTAGCCAAACTGCTAACAACCATATTACTATCTGGCGCAAACGAGTCTAAATGGCTGGATAGATATTTTGAGCAAAAAAATTGTTATTGCAGGTGCAGGAATTGGTGGTTTGTGTGCAGCGTTAGCATTGGCTAAACGCGGATTTGAGGTGGCGGTTTACGAACAAAGCATACATCTTGGTGAAGTAGGCACAGGCTTACAACTCAGCCCCAATGCCATGCACGTATTAAAAACCTTAGGTGTAGCTGACGAAGTGAAAGCCAAGGCGTTTAGTCCAACGTCAGCCGTGATGCGTCACTACCAAACCGGTAAAAAATATTTCACTGTACCTCTAGGTGACACCGCTACACAAAAATATGGCGCTGATTACCTGCATATTCACCGTGCCGACTTACATTCTGCTCTTCAACATGCATGTGAGAAGTTGAATGTAAGTATTCATTTAGGCCGAGCTATTCAAAATTATCAGCACACGCCTCAAAATCTAGCTTCTCACAGCCTAGCTTCCAATAAACTAACTCCCCATAAACTAGCTATACAATTTGAAAACAGTGAAAGCCTAGAAGCCGATGTGTTAATCGGTGCTGATGGCATCAAGTCAAAAGTTCAGTCTTGTATGTTGGGTCAAACACCGGCTAAATTTACCGGACAAGTCGCTTGGCGTGGGGTAGTGGAGGCAAACAAACTTCCTAAAGGATTAATTAAACATAATGCCAATCTATGGGTAGGCCCAGGCAAACATTTTGTCAGTTATTATCTGCGAGGTGGCAACTTAGTCAATTTTGTTGCTATACAAGAACGCACTGATTGGCAACAAGAATCGTGGAATGAGCCAGGAGATATAAGTGAACTACGGGATACTTTCGCAGGCTGGCACCCTGAAGTAACAGAATTATTAACCGCAACAGAGTCTTGTTTTCTATGGGCTTTGTTTGATAGGCAACCCCTTCAACAATGGACAGATCGCAACGTCGCGCTGTTGGGTGATGCCTGTCATCCTATGTTGCCATTCTTGGCTCAAGGCGCGGCTATGGCGATTGAGGACAGCTATGCCCTTGCACATTGTCTGGCAAACGAAAATGATACCCAAATTGCCTTAAAGGCTTATCAAGCTATACGTTTAACTCGCACTCGTAACATTCAACTTGGTGCGCGTAAAAACGCTAGTTTGTATCATATGAGCTCACCTATTGAACAGGTAAAACTGGCGATTTTATCAGGTTTATCGATCATTGGGCTAAGCGATAAAGTCGCTGCTAATAAGCTCGATTTTATCTATGCGTACAATATTGTTGAGCAGTTAAACTGATTAGTTAGGGTATGCATGTCTCACTTTCAAAACCCTGATATACACCCAATACATAATAAGTACTAGGCTAAAACTCTCTGAGCCTAAAAAGATCAAATGAGGTAGTCAAAATCTAAGCATGATTTAAATATGACACACCTAGTTATGCTGTTTTTTTTAAACTAAGGCCGACCTTAAATCATCTCAGAATAAATTTTGTACGAGTTTTTAAATAAGATTTGAATCAAATTTTGATATCTTTTTGATGCTACTGCATTACATTTTGACTTTACTTTTACCTACACATGGATGGGTCTTTTTTACATAAACTATCCATAACCTGTAAAGTCTCAGTCTCAACAGTTCGGCTGATAATTCGTTTAAGGTGCTCTCGTAACCATATTAATCCTTGGTCTCTGTCTTGTCGTTTGTGCCAGATGGTCGAAACTTGTTGTGGCATTAATTCTAAAGGAGGCATAGTGGCTGAAATTTCTCCAGCGATGATGTCTTTAGCAACCGCAGTAATTGGGATCACGCATATTAGATCGCTGCGTTTGATTAAATTGGCAACCGAAGAAAAGTGATTAACACTAACTGCAACTCGTCTGGATAATCCGTGTTGCAGTAAAACCTGATCAGTATACCCAGTTATATCGCCAGACAGAGACACCAAAAGATGATCCGCAGCAGCGAACTCCTGCAAACTAAGCTCGGCTTTTGCTAAAGGGTGATCATGGTTCATGATGCAAATATACATAGGCGAAAACAAATACTCGGCTCTGAACGTATTTGAAATAACGCCTGTGTTGCCAATCACCATATCAACTTCTGCATCTTCCAAAACTTGATCTGCATTCACTATGGTATAAGGGACCGCATGAATATTAACGCCCGGCGCTTCCTTCTCAATAGCACAGCGTAATTCTGCCCAAGCCATATCTACTACTATATCTGTTACCGCAATTCTGAATGTTCGTTTAGCAGTTGCCGGATCAAAACGCTTAGGATCAACCGCTTCGGTGAGTGATATAAGTGGTTCACGGACTTGATTCCACAAGTTTTGTGCATGCAAAGTAGGCTGGATATTACGGCCATCCTTGACAAATAATTCATCTTTCCAAGCTACTCGCATTCTGCTGACAGCGTTAGATACCGCAGGTTGTGTCATCGATAGCCGGTTAGCTGCTCGCGTAATAGATCGCTCAGTCATGATGGCATCAAATACCATTAAAAGGTTCAACTCTTGTGGACGCATAAAGTGTTTATTAAGAAAATTTGGCACAAATAATACATCACAAAATAAAATGTGTTACATATAAATATATAATTTTTTTTATTAAAATATAGCGTTCATAATATTGCAATCGAAATAGCCTAGACAAAAGGCTGACCCAATAAGCAATAGGTAAAAAAAGCAGATACAGCCCTTGGCAGTGATGTCGACTGAAGTCGTTACCTATAAACCTATGGCATAAGTTAACAACAAATTCTGATAGGTAATGCCATGTTACGCGCCTCCTCTCTGGTTTTGATTATGAGCTTAATGTGAATTGAAACTTATATACACACCTTATTTTACAGCTCATAAGGAGCGCTTACCCATGAATACAATATTTTCGAAAGCAATAAAACACCTCAGTCACACAGCACTGTTTATGATGGCAACTGTGCTGGTAAGCCCAGGTTATGCAGACACTATCAATCCTCAGGTATTACTAGAAAAAGTAACTCAGACTACATTTGAGCGAATCGAATCAGAACAACAGAACATCAAATCTGACCCTGATCATTTACGTGTAATTATCGAGCAAGAACTGATGCCCTATGTCGATCATAAATTTGCTGCATTCAAGGTACTGGGAAATCAATTTAGATCAGTGCCTAAAGGCAAAATTCCAGAATTTGTAGATGAGTTTAAGCAGTATTTAGTGTCTAACTTTGCTGTTGCATTGGCGAGCTATAGCGGGCAAGAACTATTGTTTGAACCCGTCAAAAATTTTACCAATCAAAAAGATATGAATATCAAGGCAATAATTAAACAAATGGATGGTCCAGATATACGTATAAGCTTTAAGTTGCGTAAAATCAAAAACACACAACAATGGAAAACCTATGATTTGGTAGCAGAAGGGATCAGTTTATTGTCAAGTAAACGTGGTGAATTTTCATCGGTTATTCGCCAACAAGGTATAGAGGCTGCTATAGATATTATGAGAAATACAAATAGCCAATCCTTGAACATTGCCTCAAATATTAACTAGATTAAAAACTATTCAATCTGTTAAAGATCGCATATTAATGAGTTGATTTGATTGTTTAAAGGGTGAGTAATCGAGCTTTATTTATTCAGGCTTAAATTAGCTAGACACCTAGTGCACCGACATAAAGCAGTGAAAGATTGGAACAGCGAACATCTCGGATGTAAGTTCTCTCCTAAGTCAATTAAGCACATCACCAGAGCCCCCAATTATTAGCTTTGTAGCGTAATTGCTGTGTAATGCGTTGACAGGGGAAACCATAGGTTGAGCATTTAGCTACAAAATCCATACTTAAGCATACTGACCTTGTTAGGTTAAAGGGAAAGTAACAAGGCTAACTGATGAAATAGCCTTAAAGGCGCTGCTTAAAATAAGCTGGTGCCTCGCAGTTATAGACCTTGTGTATATAGTGTTGTCTTTTATGCATAACTTGGAAGATTAGATGGGTCGATGGGACATGATTTGTCCCGCACATTGAAAGGAAGTCAAAAGACGCTGTCTTTGATGATGATCCATTGGAAGTCAGACAGTTCATCGTTATCTAGGATCCGTAAGCAAACAGTGTTGGCTTCAAAAGCTAGGGGAGTAGAGCTAAGAAGACTGACACAGAGCATGCATAATTCTGTTTTAGGTTTAGTTTTAGGTTCGGAAAGGTTAGGAAATGTAGTGAAGAATTACTAATTTTTTTCGATTTAACTCCTGACCTATCTATATTTAAAAAACAATAATGCTCATGGCGTTTTATTAGACTGACATAAATTAATCCAGTCAGATGTAATAAGATAATCTTTTGGCCTTGAGTTAAGATAGCATAAAAGTCACCTTATTTTGTGATGCAACGGCTAGTCCATAATCGAAGTGTAAGGTTGAATTAAACTGACTATACACTCTGATTTTTGATTTTAATTGTTTAAAACTCGCTAACGCTACATTAACTAATCCAATAGATACTTTAGTATCCATTACGGTTATTTTGTGACCCTGAAAGTTTAATATGAATCGTACCTAAACTTAGAGCGAATTAACGTTAAGTTGGACTTGTGTGGTAAAGTTAATTTGACATCAGAACTGACAGGGAAATTAATGTTCGTGATACTTATTAATATTTACTTTTTGTTTGCCGGAGCTATAAGCCCATGTCCTTGGCTCGATTGTCTATTAATTTAAAACTACTTTTCTTATCAGCACTACCCTTATTGCTACTGATTTTATTTTTATCTCGTGAGGGTGAAAATCTATACTCAATACAAAAAAATAGTTATCAAACAAAAGTCATCGTCGAGCTTGCGTTAACGTTAGAAAATATTGCTCATCAACACGCTTTAGAAAGAGGCTTAACGGCAGGTTTTTTAGGACTCAATGACACAAAAGGCAAGCATAAAATATTTAATCAGCGAAAAAAATCTGACCAATCCGTTGATGATCTGGAGGACTTTTTCAATACCCGCCAAAGCGATCTAAAAAATATAAATATAAATGCTAATGTCGAAAAACTTACTTACCTACTCGAACAAAAAAAGCTTGTGCGATCTAAAATTGATCAACTTGCTAGTGATCATAATGCCTTTAACTATTATTCATCGGTTAATAAAAAAATCATTGATACGATTGACCTATTAATAGTGCTTGTTGGAGATAATACTCTGCATGGTGAATTGAATAGCATGGTTGAAATGGTCCGGCTAAAAGAGCGTGCAGGCAAAATTCGTGGAGCACTTAATGAAGTGTATTCAAAAGGCACGGCAACAGTTGGTGCCTATACTAGAATTTATACGCTTATTAAAGATTTTGATAAAACCTTAGAGTTATTGATTAATAATAGAAAATTCCATACTAAACAGGCTCTAACAGAGCTCTCAAAAACACCAACTTTTACGCAAATTATTACTATCCAAAATGATTTTTTGAATCAATCAAACCAGTTAAATAAAGTTCGCAGTCCCGTCCCCGAAAAATGGTTTGCTCTTGCTACACAACGCGTAAAAGCGATTAACACCATTATTTATCAACAAGAATTATATATTCTCACTGAATCGCAGCAGATTTTTGATAAAAGCAGGCGTTATTTAATCGTTGGCAGCATTATTATGTTAGCTGTAATTTCAGCTCTTATTACCTTGTCTTATTGTGTTGCACTTAATATATCTTCACGCATTCGCAATATTAATAGTCAGCTCACTCACAGCATAAATAATAACGACTTAACTATTAAAGTTGATGATGACGGTAATGATGAAGTCACCCATATTGCAAAGGGTATCAATAGGTATATTAGCCGGATAAAAGATGTTGTTAACAACATTGAAGAGACATCTTTAGAACAAGAATATTTAGCCAACCATGATCCACTCACTAAACTTGCTAATCGTAGCCTTCTTTTTAGCCGCTTAGCAAACCTTACAGAGCAACTTTATCGCTATGATAGACATCATGCAATTTTGTATATTGATCTTGATTTTTTTAAAAAAATTAACGATGAATATGGTCACGCTGTTGGCGACAAAGTATTATTTGAGTTTGCCAAAAGACTAGTAAGAAAAGTACGTAAATCTGACACCATAGCGCGCTTAGGCGGTGATGAGTTTGCTATTATCTTAGAGGAAATAACGTCCGAAAATGCTTACTTAATTGCACAAAAATTACTTGAGGATATGAAAACCCCGCTGATGATTGATAACGTTACAATCAATATTAGTATATCTATAGGCATGACATTTTTCCCTAACGAAGAGTCCCAAGACCCAACGGTTTTATTAAAACAAGCTGACCAAGCATTATACAACGCAAAAAAATCTGGACGTCAACAATATCGATGTTTTGATAAGGCGCTACAAATAGCACACGAGGAAAGCACACAATTAGAAAACGATTTAAAGGATGCAATTAAAAATCAAGAAATCTTCCCTCACTTTCAACCACAATACTGTTTGCGTACTCAAAAAATTGTAGGGCTAGAAGCTTTAGCACGATGGCAACATTTAGAAAAAGGCTTTATTTCCCCAGGTTTATTTATTCCTTCTGCAGAAAAACTGTCTTTAATTACTTTACTTACAGAATCGATAATGACAAAAGCAGGTGAAAATTTTGTTTCCTTTTTAAAAATTGACCCTAGCCTCAAGATAGCTATTAATATTTCTGGTAGCGACTGTTGTAATCCATATATATCTTATTTAACGAAAAAATTGATAGAAGAAAACCAACTTAAGCCAGAACAAATCGAGTTAGAAGTCACAGAGTCTGTTTTAATAGAACAAGCTGAATCAGCGACAAATATGCTAACTGCGCTCAATGATTTAGGTGTTAGTATCGCTATTGATGATTTTGGAACAGGCTATTCATCGCTTAGTTATTTAACTTCACTACCCATCGATGTGTTAAAAATAGACATGAGTTTTGTACAAGGTATTGGGACAAATCTTCAACAAGAAATTGTTATTAAAGTTATCGTCGATCTAGCCAAACGATTGTCATTAAAAGTCCTTGCAGAAGGTATTGAAACACAAGCACAAGCAGATTTTTTAATCCAAAGTGGCTGCGACTATGGTCAAGGGTATTTTTATTCAAAACCCTGCTCACCTGATGGCATCATTAAACTTCTAAAACTAAATCAAATTTAAAGACTAAAGACTAAAAAACTAGTTTAGAAGAAAGCTTTTTTATGCCTGATATTTGTTATAAAAATTATTTTGGAACCGTTATATTCGTAATTTCTTATAGTGGCACTTATATCTAAGCTGACTTATTTGATTATTAAACTTAACAGATAACTTCCCATGTCTACTCCTACTCTCATCTCTTTCGAAGGTATCGGTAGCTGCGGGTTAACACTAAGCCCGCTTCGATGATCATAGGGGGTATTTACTCTTCCTTTTCCTTTTCGTGATGAGCCATATGTGTTTTGTTGTTTGATTTATCAGTACCTAGCAGTTTTTAGAATGCCAGTGAGACACCTTTTATCCAACCAAAACCATGTTGAACTTCATACTCACCCCCTTTGCTACATGCTTACTAGGTATGTTGTACATTATATTTTTCCATCATGTCGTTATCATTAATAAATTGCTGTTCCACCGTCGTCATCCATCGATTCATTATTTTTACCGATAATGGTTTAAATTCATAATTTATTAAGCCGACTACCGCAAACCATGGTAGCGGTGGCTATCCATTCGTCGCATCCCATTGTTGTTCACTGTTGTCACTAGCCATCCTCCCATCAAACAAGAATTTTCGAGTGTGTGAGCGATGTGTTTTGCTTATAGTTTTAAAGCAATTTGACAAAAAAGAGGTAAGCAGGCAACTAATGATTGAGTCGATGTTTTTTGACCTTTGATAAAATCAAAATCATGATAAAAATAACCTTGTTCATCCCACAAGTATTGATCGCATCCCTTCTAATCTGGACATACGCCGCAAATTTTAAGCTGAGTTCATTCTCAAGTAATTCAGCATAAAACGGACTCAGTAACATCTCTAATTTGTACAATAAACAGTTGAGATCAATAGGTACGATATGTGTGGTTTGAATACTCGTTAAATCATCTAGGTTAGCTAACTATCTAGATCTATATCATCCCAACATGATCCGCAAGCTGCACGAATGTTCCGATAAAAAGCAGGTCTTTTAGCTGCAGTAATGTTTTCTGCTGCCTCGATATCTTCTTGATATGATTCAGGCCTTGGCTCAACACTGTCATCCCAATAACAATTTAAACACACCCCGTTTGGCATTTTCACGACACGTTTTATTGCAGCTGTATCATCGATGAGTTGTTCTTTGGCAGACACCTAGAGCTGGTATTCTTTGTCTAATCCTTGAACACAGTGGTCAAGAAATTGGCTTCCGATGTCTATCTGCCTCTGGTCAATGTTTTGTAAATATATTTCAACCATCAAGCTTAAGACAGGAGGCTGAGAGCGACTATTGTAATAACTGCGATTGCCATTAGGGAACCCATAAATAACGTCTATTTTCATATCAAGTGACTGTTATTATGGCTAAATTTGACCAGCTATTTCTGTACGCATGTGTTTAACATTGCGCTTTTGACGATAAACTATAGTGACAATTTAGCAGTAATGTAGCTTAGTCAAAGTAAACCCAATTACTGCTTAAGAAAAGTTTAGGCTGTTGAGGTAATTATAAAGTTCAGAATTTCCAACTTTATTTATAAAAAGAGCTTAAAGACATGAAGACAACTTTCCAATATTTTTAGAGGCACATTGTCCATAAAAGAGCTTTTTTAAAGTGGGTTACGTTGTTATAACGCATCTTATTGTTTATTAGACAAATAGGACAAAACTTTAGACGCATCTCGCTGTTTTGAAAATGCAACTAGATCCAAACCATTACACTGCATACCTTTAGAACCCAATAACTTATCCAACACAACTATATGATTGGTCGAGACAACACCTACCATTTTGTGTAAGCCTCTTTTTAACATATTAAGGTCATCTTTAACGACTGCTTCGCAGAAGCTTTTAAAATCTAGATCACCAGCATATTGAATATTTTCTGTTGAACCCATTTTTGCACTGGCATTAAGCGAAGCAAAAAGTATTGATACTGCTATTAGTTTTTTCATCGTGTTTCCCATTCAAATTATACAGATTATTTCTGTAACCAATTAAAGCCTGAATGGGGTGCAATGTCTGTTATTTTATTGTTTTAAACAGGTAAAAACCCTGTGAATCAAATAATTACATTATTATTAAAAAATTAAAGCATTGAAAATAATAGGTATTATTATGGGATTTATATCAGAATGAATTTATTTTTTGAATTTAATATCAAAAAGTTCTATTAAAGTGATGCAT
>JBNMPD010000062.1:0-15516 GCA_051276225.1 Flavobacteriales bacterium | reverse complement strand
TCATATTACCGTTTTTAATCATTATTTTAGTGCATGATTTTTTACATTATAAATCTGAAGTCAATCAAACGTTATTAGCACTTCAAAAAGAGCACTACAAAAAGAAAGTGATACTGATGCTGTGATAAGTATGCAAAGAAGCTAGATATACTGGTAAAAAGAGTGATTGCGCTGGAAAAAATTGTGACAGATAGCCATATCGACTTAAACCATAAAATAAATCAATTTTGATAATTTACTGTCTGTAACTCATTTATGGACATCAAAGGTAAGTTGCTGAATAAAATTTAGCAGAGACTAAATAAACGACTCAAATGAGCCGTTTATTTAGTAGTTGAGTTTAAGCTCTTTGCCATTCAGGTAAATTATTCTCAAACTCGGTAATTTGAGCATCTAACTCTAAGGTTTGACCAATTGCATCTAACCCTTTAAGTAGGTTGGTTTTGTGCTGCTCGGCAATAACAAAACTAAAACTTAAATCGTTAACAATAACCGATTGGTCCTGCAAATTAACTGTGATCTGTGCTTTTGCATCAGTTGCAACCGCTGCAAATAATTGATCCATTTGTTCGCTGGTAAGCTGCACAGGTAACAGTTGATTGTTGATGCAATTACCATAAAAAATGTCAGCAAAACTAGTGCCAATCACTACTTTAAAACCGTAGTCGTCTAATGACCATGGGGCATGTTCACGGCTTGAGCCACAGCCAAAGTTTTCGCGGGTGAGTAAAACACTGGCGCCTTGGTGTTGTGCTTTATTGAATACAAAATCAGGATTAGGCACCTGCTCATGTTGGTCGAGGTAACGCCAATCGTGGAACAGGTGTTTGCCGTAACCGCTGCGTGTGACGGCAGTTAAAAATTGCTTAGGGATAATTTGGTCAGTATCCACATTGGCCTGATTAAGGGGCATTGCTGACCCTGTGTGGATATTAATACCTGTAGTTGTCATGATTAATTCCTTACTAATGGCCAATTGGCCTATTGATAGTCGCGCACATCGGCGAAGTGACCAGCCAATGCTGCTGCTGCTGCCATTGCTGGGCTGACTAAATGAGTTCGAGCGCCACGGCCTTGACGGCCTTCGAAATTACGGTTGCTGGTGGATGCACAGCGGTCACCTTGTTTTAGGATATCGTCATTCATGCCTAAACACATGGAGCAACCAGGTAAACGCCATTCAAAACCAGCTTCGATAAATATTTTATCTAATTGTTCTGCTTCAGCTTGGGCTTTTACAGAAACCGATCCGGGAACAACAATTGCGGTCACACCTTTTGCTACTTTGCCGTGTTTGGCGATAGCCGCTGCGGCGCGCATATCTTCAATACGCCCATTGGTGCATGAGCCAATAAATACATTGTTAACGTTCAAGTCAGATAACTTTTGACCCGGTGTTAGGTCCATATATTTAAGTGCTTTGTTAGCTGAGTCTTTATCAATAGGGTCTGAAAAATCGCTCGGCGCAGGTACTGGTTGATTAACACCAATAACTTGCCCAGGGTTGGTGCCCCATGTTACTTGTGGCGTGATATCAGCGGCATTTAACTGAATAATTGTGTCAAAGACCGCATCTTTATCAGATACCAAGCTACCCCAGTAAGTTATTGCTTGTTCCCAATGCTCGCCTTTAGGCACATATTCACGCCCAGCAAGGTAGTCGAAAGTGGTTTTGTCTGGCGCAATCAAACCCGCTTTAGCGCCAGCTTCAATGCTCATATTGCACACCGTCATGCGCTCTTCCATAGATAACGCTGAAATCGCTTCACCTGAATACTCAATCACGTGACCTGTTGCGCCTGCGTGACCAATTTTACCAATAATTGCTAAAATTATATCCTTAGCAGTAATGCCAATTGGCAATTTACCGTTGACCTGTAGTTGCATGCTTTTGGCTTTGCTTTGTTTAAGTGTTTGGCTGGCAAAAACATGTTCAACTTGCGACGTGCCAATTCCAAATGCTAAAGCGCCGAATGCACCGTGAGTAGCTGTATGTGAGTCACCACATACCACTGTCATGCCTGGTTGAATAAGACCAAGTTCAGGCCCCATTACATGCACAATACCTTGCTTTTGGTGACCCACTGGAAATAGCTCTATACCGTGCTTTTCGCAGTTATCTGCTAAGGTTTGTAGTTGTAATTTATTCGTTGGGCCGCAAGCATCGAGGGCTAAAGAACGAGTTGATATGCTGTGATCCATAGTCGCGAATGTACGCTCTGGGCAACGTACTTTCCGGCCTTTTTCTTCCAAACCTGCAAAAGCTTGAGGTGTAGTCACCTCGTGAATTAAATGCCTATCTATGTAAATTAATTTTTCTTCACCGGTTTCAGATATTTTATTCGCATCAACAATATGAGCTTGCCATATCTTGTCATATAAGGTGGTTGCCATGACTACTTCCTTCATTTGTTAAATTAACGCGGCGATGTAATCGCCGACTTCACTGGTACTTTTAGCTAAATGACGTTCGTCAGAGCCAAGTAAGTCACCTGTCAGTATACCATCACCTAACGTTTTCACTACGGCTGCATCAATAGCATCTGCGGCGGCTGTTTCGTTTAAACTGAAACGCAATAACATAGATACTGAGAGTATTTGAGCAATCGGGTTGGCAATGCCTTTGCCTGCGATATCAGGAGCTGAACCGCCTGCGGGTTCATACATACCAAAATTGTCTTGATTAATACTGGCTGAGGGTAATAGTCCCATGGAGCCTGTGATCATTGCACACTCATCAGAAATAATGTCACCAAACAGGTTAGAACATAACATCACGTCAAACTGGCTTGGATCCCGAATAAGTTGCATCGTCGCGTTGTCAATATAGATATGTTCAAGCTCTACTTGTGGGTAATCTTTAGCCACTTCTTCGACAACTTCGCGCCATAATCGGCTGCAAACGAGTACATTAGCTTTGTCTACAGACGTCACTTTTTTACCGCGCTTTTGAGCTGCATCAAAGGCACTTATAGCGATACGTCGAATTTCTTTTTTACTATAACGCATCGTGTCATATGCAAACTGTTCTTCGCCTTCGCCTTCTAAACCTTTGGGTTGGCCGAAGTAAATACCACTAGTGAGTTCGCGCACCACTAATACATCAAAGCCACTGGCAGAAATATCTGCTCGAAGTGGAGAGAAAGCTTCAAGGCCCTGATAAATTTTTGCTGGGCGTAAGTTGCTGAATAAGTCAAAGTGCCCACGCAAAGCCAAAAGTGCGGCACGTTCAGGTCGCTCTTCCAAAGGCAAACTGTCCCACTTAGGACCACCAATCGAGCCAAACAGAATAGCGTTAGCATCCTCACAACCTTTCAAGGTGGCTGCTGGCAAAGCCACACCATGATTATCGATGGCAAGGCCACCTACATCAAAGTCATTGAGTTGAAACGAAATATCAAATTTTTTGGTTACGGCTGCTAACACTTTTTTGGCTTCGATCATGACCTCTGGGCCAATTCCATCGCCTGCCAATACTGCTATATTGTAGTCAGACATGTTTTTCTATACTCCTGCAATCTTTACTTGTTCTTTCTGCTGGTCAATTTGATCAGCTAAATGTGTGTTGTTTAATACGTAAATCAGTGCTTTTACCCCTGATTCGACAATATCTGTCGCCAAACCAATACCGTTGAAACGACGTCCATTGTATTCAGCTACTACCGATACTTGAGCCAATGCGTTGGCACCTTTGCCTTTAGAATCAAGTTTGAAATCAACAATCTCTACTTGGCTATGACCAACTACTTTGGTGATGGCATTATAAGCTGCATCAACTGGCCCATTACCTGTGGCAGACTCAGTGATTTCTTTATCGCCTACTTGCATGCAGACTGTGGCGCTAGGAATGATCTGTTTACCTGAATTGGCTTGCAAATACTTTAATTTGTAGTATTCGTCTTCTTGTTTGGTTTGACTGAAAAATAATAGTGCTTCTAAATCATAATCAAACACTTGGCCTTTTTTGTCTGCTAATTTAACAAAGGAGGCATACACCGTTTCTAAGTCAAAATCAGTTGCTTTGTAGCCTAACTCAAACAAACGATGTTTAATCACATGGCGGCCAGAGCGAGACGTTAGGTTTAGATTGTTTTTGTTAATGCCGACACTTTCAGGTGTCATAATTTCGTAGGTATTTGTACCTTTTAATACACCATCTTGGTGAATACCAGAAGAGTGGCTAAAAGCATTGGCACCCACTATAGCTTTATTAGCTTGCACGGGCATATTGCATAAATTACTCACCAATTTAGAGGTACGAGAAATCTCTTCACTTTTGATATTGGTATGAAACCCAAGTTTTGCCTGGCGAGTCTGCAAAATCATCGCGATTTCTTCTAATGAACAATTACCCGCACGTTCACCTAAGCCATTAATAGTGGCTTCAACCTGCCTTGCACCTTGCTCTATTGCAGCTAAAGAGTTGGCTACGGCTAAGCCTAAATCATTGTGACAATGCACTGAGATTATGGCTTTATCAATGTTGGGTACACGATTAAACAGATTTTGAATAATGCCACCAAACTCTGTGGGTGTGGTGTAACCGACCGTGTCAGGAATATTAACTGTGGTTGCGCCAGCATTAATCGCAGCTTCTACCATGCGGCATAAATAATCGATGTGTGTACGGCCCGCATCTTCACACGAAAACTCCACGTCGTTAGTATAACGGCGAGCATGTTTGACCGCTTTTACGGCCATCTCGACCACCTCATCCTGAGACTTACGTAATTTTGTGTTTACATGGATATCAGACGTAGCAATAAAAGTATGAATACGGAATTGCTCAGCCACTTTTAATGATTCGCCGCAAGCATCAATATCATTAACTAAGGCGCGAGACAAACCACACACCGTGGCATTTTTTATTTCACGGGCTATGGCTTGCACTGATTTAAAATCACCAGGAGAAGAAACAGGGAAACCTGCTTCGATAATGTCTACACCGAGACGCTCTAGAGCAAAAGCAATTTTCAGTTTTTCCTTAACGCTTAAACTGGCAGGTAACGCTTGTTCGCCATCCCGCAAGGTGGTATCGAAAATTTTGACCCGGTTAGAGTTAACCCCGTCTGACATACCTTTCTCCTAAATGCTTTGTTTGTTCGATTACACAATGTAATCGCGGTTTAAAATACACATACAAAAAACCCGTGTTAAGCACGGGTTTTGTAAACTGGTTAACGCTCGCTTACAACCTACCCGTGCAGTCTTGCTGCCAGCAGTAGTAAGAAGGAAAAAATAGCATTAGTCATTATTATAATTCTTTAAAAGTATCTTTCAAAATTAGAATGTATTTGTAACGCGTATTGTACCAGTGCGTCAACTACCGTTTACAAGAAAACATATAACTTATAAATATAAATTTAAATTTTTGAAATACTGTCAGATTAAAAATGTGATCTGGGTGGGTGTTTTAAATTACATGTAAACGCTTCAGATTGTCTTAAATTGGCACAAAGGCGGGTTATCTAAACGTCTTCCAATTTATCGATAGGGACAAAAGTAATTCTCGTAAAGATAATGCTCTTTGTTGTCCTTTGCCTTTGTGATCCCATCTATGACCACAACATGCAGCCGTTAAAATAGCTTTTGAGGGTTTCAGTAGTCTTGGGTTATAAACATCCGTTTGTTTGTTATCGTCTTCGGAAAATTCACCGTCACTGCTGAACCAGCCAAATTTATTGGTGTGTAGACGATGACTGCTTAGTTCGATTTTATCTATCGAGTCCAACTCAATATGTTCACAGCCAAGCTGTTGCACATGAACTGCAATACTACAACCAATCTGAATATTACTCGCGAACCACAGCTGGGTTTTCTGCGCTACATAGTTGTTAGCCATGCACTTAGCGGCCTGTTTAGCTTGCCAACTGGCATTATGTACATCAACTTTTAATGGCGATTGGTGTTGTAATAGACTGTAAGCAGCACGTTTAATATGATGTCTTAGTCCTGCTATTTTTCTTTGTAACAATCTGATATCAGTGATTTTTTTCTGGGATAAACTGGCGAGTTCTCTTTCATACAGGGCATTACACAACTCAGCATAATGTAGCTGCTGTTGGTCGTCAGAAAAAATGTCTATCTGTTGATAGTTGTGTTGAGAATTTGAGATTTGCATGTTTGGTCGTGTTAATAAACGCCTATAACTAAAATGGCCAGATTAGGCTGACCATTTTATACTCTAAATCACCGAAGAGGCAGTATTATTCTGTGTATCTTCAATTATCTACCAATAAGTAAACTATTGGCCCTTAATTTCTTTGCGACCGTTATAACTGACGTTTGCACCTAACTCTTGTTCGATACGTAGCAATTGATTGTATTTAGCAACGCGATCTGAACGACACAGTGATCCAGTTTTGATCTGGCCTGCTGCTGTTCCTACTGCCAAATCAGCAATAGTTGAGTCTTCAGTCTCACCACTACGGTGAGAAATTACCACTGTAAAACCAGCCGCTTGGGCCATACGAATAGCTTCAAGAGTTTCAGTCAATGTGCCAATCTGATTAAACTTAATCAAGATTGAGTTACCGATGCCATTGTCGATGCCACGTTTAAGGATTTTAGTATTGGTTACGAACAAGTCATCACCCACTAATTGCACTTTATCACCGATTTTTTTGGTTAAACTTGCCCAGCCATCCCAATCACTTTCGTCAAGGCCATCTTCGATAGAGATGATAGGATACTTTTTAGACAGGTCAGCTAGGAAATCTCCAAAGCCTTCAGAGTCAAACACTTTACCTTCGCCCTTGAGATCGTATTTGCCATCTACATAAAATTCAGACGCAGCACAATCCATCGCCAAAGTAATATCTTTATCCATCACATAACCCGCTTTTTCAACGGCTTCAATGATAACTGTCAAGGCTTCTTCGTTTGAACCAAGATTAGGTGCAAAACCACCTTCATCACCTACCGCGGTATTAAGGCCTTTTTCACTCAATACTTTTTTCAATGAATGAAAAATTTCAGCACCAGTACGCAAGGCTTCTTTAAAACTGGTTGCGCTGACTGGCTGTACCATAAACTCTTGAATATCAACGTTGTTGTCAGCATGTTCACCACCATTGATGATGTTCATCATCGGTACTGGCATGCTGTAAACACCAGGTGTGCCGTTTAGCTCTGAAATATGTTGATACAGTGGAATTTTTTTAAAGATGGCAGCCGCTTTAGCCGCTGCAAGCGATACGGCTAAGATAGCATTGGCACCAAACTTTTCTTTATTTTCAGTGCCATCTAAGTCAATCATAATGTTATCAAGGGCGGCTTGATCAACGGCGTCTTTGCCTAACAAGGCTGCTTGAATATCGTTGTTAATTGCAGCAACGGCTTTTAATACACCTTTACCCAAGTAACGGCTTTTATCGCCATCACGTAATTCTAAGGCTTCACGCGAACCAGTTGACGCTCCAGAGGGCGCTGCTGCTCTGCCCATTTCGCCAGTTTCTAAATATACATCGGCTTCTACCGTTGGATTGCCACGTGAGTCCATGATTTCACGAGCAATTATTTTGCTGATTTTTGACATGTTTATCGCCTTTTTATCTAATTATGATTTTTAAAATATTCGCCTGCCGCTTTTACAAACCCTGTAAAAAGAGGATGACCATCGCGAGGTGTTGAATTAAATTCTGGGTGAAATTGACCGGCTACAAACCAAGGGTGCTCAGTAATTTCGATAACTTCTACCAAGCGTTTGTCAGCAGATAGCCCTGTGACTTTTAACCCCGCAGCTTCAATTTTGTCGCGTAAGTTATTATTCACTTCGTACCTGTGTCTATGGCGTTCGAAAATTTCACTGGCACCATACATATCATGTACCTTGCTACCTGGAAGTAAGTGACATAACTGACTGCCTAAACGCATTGTGCCACCCAAGTCAGAACTTTCGCTGCGAGATTCTGTAGAGCCCGCTGAATCGAGCCATTCGGTAATAAGACCGACAACTGGAAAAGGAGAATTAGGGTCAAACTCAGTACTATTGGCATTTTCCATGCCAGCCACATTTCGAGCATACTCGATTAAAGCCACTTGCATGCCTAAACAAATACCCAAATAAGGGATCAGATTTTCACGAGCATATTTGGCTGCAATAATTTTACCTTCAATTCCACGCTCACCAAAACCACCTGGTACTAAAATAGCATCAAGGCCTTGTAATATTTGTTCGCCTTTGCTCTCTATATCTTGTGAGTCAATGTATCTGATTTTCACAGTTAAACGATTTTTTAAGCCTGCGTGTTTTAAGGCTTCGTTAACAGATTTATAAGCATCTGGTAGTTCAACATATTTACCCACCATGCCTATAGTGACTTCACCAGATGGATTTGATTCTGCGTAAAGAACTTGCTCCCATTCAGTCAGGTCGGCCTCGGGGCATTCCAAACCAAAACGTTCAACAACAAGTTGATCCATACCTTGGGCTTTCAGCATGGCTGGGATTTTATAGATGCTGTCAGCGTCTCTTAAGGAAATAACCGCTTTATCTATTACATTGGTAAACAAAGCTATTTTTTGACGTTCGTTAGAAGGCAAAGGAACCTCAGAACGGCATACTAAAATATCGGGTTGCACGCCAACCGAGCGTAATTCTTTTACAGAATGTTGAGTGGGTTTGGTTTTGACTTCAGCTGATGCTGCAAGGTAAGGCACTAAAGTGAGATGCATAAACATGGCACGGTTGCGGCCTACTTCGACACCTAGTTGACGTATTGCTTCAATAAAGGGCTGGGACTCAATGTCGCCTACAGTGCCTCCAATTTCTACAATGGCAACATCCACACCTTGTGAGCCTGCAATAATTCGGCGTTTAATTTCGTTAGTGATATGAGGGATAACCTGAATGGTGGCACCTAAATAATCACCACGGCGTTCTCGCTTGAGCACTTCTTCGTATACGCGACCGGTAGTAAAGTTATTGTGTTTGGTCATACGGGTACGAATAAAACGTTCGTAGTGACCTAAATCTAAATCTGTCTCGGCACCGTCATCGGTGACAAATACTTCACCATGCTGAATGGGGCTCATAGTGCCTGGATCAACGTTGATATAAGGGTCAAGCTTGAGCATGGTGACGTTTAAGCCCCGAGCTTCTAGAATTGCGGCCAGCGAGGCAGCAGCAATACCTTTTCCAAGTGATGAAACAACACCACCTGTGACGAAAATATAATTTGTCATGAGAACCCTAATAGAGGCGTTTGAAATGAATAGGCTGTGTAAAGTTTGGTTTGAATTTTTCAGCTAAAAAGCCGAGAAAAAAACCGTTACTAGACGGGTTAACATTATACTAAAAAATGCCATCTCAAACAAAGATTAATATAAAATAAAATATAAAAGGTACCTCAAATTCATAAATACCTCGTTTTGAGAGACGATTACCCCATTAAGCTATACATTGCTCCGCCTAAACCAACTATTAGCAGCGCAAGGTTAGCGAAAAAACCCATTAAAAAACCTACAACCCTGCTGCGTGGGTCTTTGACATAATTAATGTAATAAATAGGACGACCGATTAGAAATAAAACACCCATTGCGGCAGCTACCAACGGGTTCACAAAATATGAACATATCCACAGGGCAGGTAAAAATACGATTAATTGCTCAAGTGTATTTTGCTGAACCCGATATAGCCTTTCCCATATAGGGTTACCTGACACAGCAGGCGCTAGCACATTATATTTCTCTCTACTAAAGCCCACTTTAAAGGCAAAAAATAAATATTCTAGTAACGCGACAAGTGTAACAATTGCTGGTAATTCCACGGTGTATCCTTGCTTAAATAATGCGCTGTTAGTTTAATCTTCTGTAGCTAACGTTTTTAGTTGATATAAATATTCTAACGCTTGTTTAGGCGTTAAATCGTCTGGGTTAATTTGTTTTAGACTTAGGCGTAAATCATCCACTGAATTAAGTAAGTCGAGTTGCTGCTCTTGCCTAAACGACGGCGGATTGTTTGATGTTGGCTGACTTTCTAACTCCGCTAATTTACGTTTAGCTTTCTGAATAACGCTTCTGGGAACACCAGCTAATTGAGCGACTTGCAAACCATAACTTTTATTGGCTGCTCCTTCTTGTACCGCGTGCATAAAACGAATGGTTTCTTGGTGTTCCACAGCATCAAGATGCACATTAGCCAGTTCAGGCATATCTTCGGCTAGTTGCGTCAGCTCAAAGTAGTGAGTCGCAAAGAGTGTATAAGATTGAATTTTGATCGCCAGATATTCAGCACAAGCCCATGCCAGAGACAAACCGTCGTAGGTGCTGGTGCCGCGGCCTATTTCGTCCATTAACACTAAACTACTTGCTGTGGCGTTATTAAGGATGTTAGCGGTTTCGGTCATTTCTACCATAAAAGTTGAACGACCTGAGGCTAAGTCATCTGATGCACCTATACGGGTAAATATTCGGTCAATAGGGCCTATTTTTGCATTTTCAGCAGGTATAAAACTGCCTATATATGCCAACAACACAATTAACGCTGTTTGGCGCATATAAGTCGATTTACCCCCCATGTTGGGTCCAGTGATCACCAACATTCGTCTGTGAGGATTAACCGCAATTGGATTGGCAATAAAAGGTGTTTTCATCACATGTTCGACCACAGGATGACGACCTTGACTGAAGTGAATACCACTTTTATCGGTGAGTTCAGGGCAATGGTAATTGAGCGTTTCGGCCCGTTCGGCCAAATTAGTGAGCACATCGAGTTCGGCCACTGCATCAGCGCTTTGCATCAAGTTAGCTAGTTCTGGTAATAAAATATCGAATAGTTCATCGTATAAACGTTTTTCTAAGGCTAAGGATTTACTTTGACTGGTGAGTACCTTGTCCTCGTGTTCTTTTAATTCCTGAATAATATAACGTTCGTTATTTTTTAGTGTTTGCCGGCGTACATAATCTGCAGGTACTTTATCGGCATAACTGCGACTGACTTCGATAAAGTAACCGTGCACTCGGTTGTATCCTACCTTTAAGGTAGAAATACCGGTGCGTTCTTTTTCGCGCTGTTCTAATTCATCTAAATAATCAGTAGCCCCTTTAGATAATGCGCGAAGTTCATCTAGTTCTGGGTTATAGCCAGTTTTTATGACTCCACCGTCACGAATCAAAACAGGTGGTGCGTCTTCTACGGCATTGCTGAGTAAATCTGCAAAGTCAGGGAACTGACTGATATCGTTTGCTAATTGCATCAAACCACTGTTGCCTGATCCAGCCGATTGCTCAGTGATAAACCCTTGAATATCAGGCAACAGCGTAAAAGCTTGTCTTAGTCGCACAAAATCTCTGGGTCTTGCTGAACGCAGGGCTAAACGTGCCAATACTCGTTGCATGTCACCAACTTGTTTAAGGCTGCTTTGTAACTGTGAATAATCACTGTTAAGTAATGATTTAATATTCAATTGTCGTTGCTGAAGTATTTTTATATTGGTTAAGGGGCGATGCAACCAGCGTTGTAACAACCGACTACCCATAGGTGTTGAAGCATTGTCTAATACACTGGCAAGAGTGTGCTCTGTGCCGCCGGCTAAGTTTTGAGTTAACTCTAAGTTGCGCCTAGTGGCAGCATCCATTAGTACCGTATCTGCTTCTGTTTCGAGCACAATATTACGAATGTGGGGTAGGGCGCTTCTTTGCGTGTCTTTAACGTACTGCATAACACAGCCCGCTGCACACAACCCGGTTTTGTTCGTTGTCACACCAAAACCAGTCAGTTCTTTAGTGCCAAATTGTTGATTTAGCTGTTTGGTGGCAGTATCAAAATCAAACTCCCATTGAGGGCGGCGCCTCAATCCCTTGCGATGTTCAATAAGATGTTGGAAGGCAAAATCTTCTGGATACAATAATTCTACTGGGTTAGTGCGCTGTATCTCAGCGGCTAACGCCTCGGTATCTTTAGGTTCACACAGTGTAAAACGACCTGTGGTGACATCTAATGTCGCGTAACCAAAGTACAAATTGTTGTGCTGTTTGACACTCACCACGGCAGCTAATATGTTGTCTTGTTTGTCTTCCAACAATGCTTCGTCCGAAACAGTGCCGGGGGTGACAATACGTTTAACTTCTCTGTCTACCGGTCCTTTGCTTGTTGCAGGGTCGCCTACTTGTTCAACTATGGCCACCGACTTGCCCATTTTAACCAAACGAGCGAGATAATTTTCTACTGCATGGTAAGGAACACCTGCCATAGGTATAGCATTACCACCTGATTTACCTCTGGCAGTTAATGATATGTTGAGTAATTCAGACGCTTCTTTTGCATCATCAAAAAAAAGTTCATAAAAATCACCCATCCGGTAAAACAACAATATGTTTGGATGTTCAGCCTTTATTTTTAAGTATTGCTGCATCATAGGAGTGTGAGTTTGCAGCGCTGGGCTAATGGGTGTTTGCTCTGAAAAATTGTTCGATGGCATAATAGAGATTACTTTATTCTTTTTATCTGATGGCTGGCGTGACATATTTGTTTTTAAATATCACATATTTAGGTTGCCCATATGACTGAAGACATTACCCAATTAGCTCAACGCCTAGGAAATAAACTTTTTGCTAAAGGTTGGCAAATCTCCTGTGCTGAGTCATGCACAGGAGGAGGAGTAGGATACGCGATCACAAGTATTTCTGGAAGCTCGGCATGGTTTAAAAAAGGTTATATCACTTATTCAAATGACGCTAAACAAGAACTTTTAGGAGTAACTGAGCAGACTTTAATTCAGCACGGTGCTGTATCAGCCGCAACCGTTGAGGAAATGGCTGCAGGTGCTGCGAAACAAGCAAATGCTGAAGTAGCTGTTGCAATCAGCGGTATTGCAGGCCCCGATGGTGGTACCTCTGAAAAACCTGTTGGCACAGTTTGGTTTGGTTTTTTCATTAATGGACAAAGCATGAGTCAAAAGCAACTGATTACCGGTGATAGGCAAGCTGTTAGAATAAAAGCGATTGAGTTCGCTCTATCAAGTACGTTAAGGTTGTTACTATAATAAACAGTAACTAAGCAGCTAATAAGCTACAACTAGGCAGCGACTAGGCAACAACTAAGCAATAAAGAAAGGCACTAAAAATAATTCCTACTTTTCACTTGTAACTGTATAACCATACAGTATACTTTGAACCAATTAATGAACAATATTAGTATTAAAGAATAAATCTTTAATCCGCGATAATAACAAAGGACATTCTGATGGATGACAACAAAACCAGAGCGCTAAATGCTGCCTTAGGCCAAATCGAAAAACAATTCGGTAAAGGTTCTATTATGAAATTGGGCGACAACAAAACCATGGACGTTGAAACTATTTCAACGGGTTCTCTTGGTTTAGATATAGCGCTCGGTGCTGGTGGCTTACCTTTAGGGCGTATCGTTGAGATATATGGCCCAGAATCCAGTGGTAAAACTACTTTAACTCTAGAAGTCATTGCCGAAGCGCAACGCAACGGTAAGGTTTGTGCTTTTATTGATGCAGAACACGCGCTTGATCCTGTTTACGCCAAAAAACTGGGTGTTGATATCAACGAGCTTTTAATCTCACAACCCGATACAGGTGAACAAGCGCTAGAAATTTGCGACATGTTAACTCGCTCTGGTGCAGTCGATGTCATAGTCGTGGATTCGGTAGCAGCACTGACTCCAAAAGCTGAAATTGAAGGCGATATCGGTGATTCACATATGGGTCTTGCCGCCAGAATGATGAGCCAAGCTATGCGTAAGTTGACGGGTAACTTAAAAAATTCAAATACGATGCTTATTTTCATTAACCAAATTCGAATGAAAATTGGGGTGATGTTTGGAAGCCCAGAAACGACAACCGGTGGTAACGCTTTGAAGTTCTATGCGTCGGTCCGTTTAGATATTCGCCGCATTGGTGCGGTTAAGTCCGGCGATGAGATAGTTGGTAATGAAACGCGCGTAAAAGTGGTAAAGAATAAAATTGCTCCACCTTTTAAGCAAGCCGAATTCCAAATCATGTATGGCGAAGGTATCAACAGCCTCGGAGAACTCATTGATTTAGGTGTAACCCATAAAATGGTTGAGAAAGCAGGCGCTTGGTATAGCTGCAATGGTGAGCGAATAGGCCAAGGTAAAGCAAATTCAATTGGTTACTTAAAAGAACACCCTGAAATGGCAAAAGATATTGATACACGCTTAAGGGCGTTGTTATTGTCGAAGCCAGAAGAAGCTGAGAAAACTGAGAAAACTAAGAAAAAAGAAGACGCTTCGTAATCTTGAAGTTGAAACAAAAAACCCGCTGCTTTAGCGGGTTTTTTTGTGATTTAAAAATATATAACAGAAAGTGGTCAGCTTATTCTAAATTACAACCCATTAAATATGGTTGCCTAAGTCATCCAAAATATTAATAACTTTTCTACTGGCTTGTTCCATTTTTTCGAAAGAGAGTAAACTTTGACTGACATCACCGCTTTGTAGTTGTTTTAAAGCCATTATGCCATGCAGATGTACATCTGAGTGGGGCCTCTCAAGTGTTTTTAAAGATGAACTTTTTTGATGCTGAAGTGATTGTTCACTGCTATACCATTGTCCTAACCTACTTTGCTTATGGTCTTCGAATGAATCTACAGATTTTTGAGAACGTCCCAGCGCCACCTCGTATACTTCACCTTTCCAAACGATATGATCTAATTTCACAGTATGAATAAAACTTCTATCTGTTACGCCCACAATGGATGATTTCATTGTGCCGACTGTAACGTTGATGCCACTATAACTGTCATTTAAGCCAGCAATGGTCTTGGATAATTCGACGTTTGATTCTTCAAGTGCAGTAGCAAATTTAACGCCTGATTCTGTATCTTGTTTAATTCTGGCAATAAGTCCACCCACTTCTTCTGCAGATTTGCTGGTATTACTTGCTAAGCTTCTCACTTCATCCGCTACAACAGAAAACCCTCTACCTGCATCTCCAGCTCTAGCCGCCTCAATTGCCGCATTGAGTGCTAACAAATTTGTTTGGTCGGATATTTTAGATATGGTCACTACAAATGAATTAATGCTGTCGGCTATCGCTTCTAAATTAGCCATGCTTTGTGACATGTTTTGCATTTTTTTAGTTATTTGCTGCATACCAGTAGCAATATCTGTAATGGATTTTTGACCGGCGTCTAGTACTTGATTTAACTCATTGATGGATTGTGACTCGTTATGGATCACTTCATATGAAGCCAGAACAGATTCTCTAATGCTTGTCACTTGACCAATGCAGTCAAGTAAATTGGGCCAAATTTGTTTATCAAAACTTGTTTCTTCCTGAATAGCTAAGGCTTCCTTTGCATGATTTAACTCAGAGATGAGATCTTCGATCTCAATTTTATATCGATTTTTTTCTGCTTCTACATGGGCTAAATTTTGTTCTAATTCAACATATCTGCTTTTACTGACCAACATGTATTGAAACTCCATATTTAATAAACAATAAAGGTCCGATGTCCCTTTTTATAACAAGCATGAATTTATGACGTTACTTCTGATTCAAGCATTGTGTAATTTTCTGACTA
>JBNMPD010000061.1:0-15614 GCA_051276225.1 Flavobacteriales bacterium | reverse complement strand
TCACCGCTTGGACCCATTTAGAAACCGCAGTTGTATTGGTCAAATCAGGCGCTGCCGACTACTTAGCCAAACCTTGGGATGATGACAAGCTTTTAGTCACAGTAAACAATTTACTTGAACTAAACGAATTACAAGATCAACAGCGCCAGCGTGCCAAACGTAAACAAAGTCAACAATTACAGCTAGAACAAGAATATGACTTGTGCAATATGCAATTTCGTAGTGATGCCATGTTGCAGTTGTTGCAAATAGCTACACAAGTGGCCGCCGCTGATGTGCCCATATTGATTACTGGCCCTAATGGCTCAGGTAAAGAAAAAATAGCTGAAGTAATACAAGCCAACTCCAGTTGCAAAGACGGGCCGTTTATTAAAGTGAATGTGGGTGCGTTATCCCAAGACTTGCTCGAAGCAGAACTGTTTGGTGCCGAAGCGGGCAGTTATACCGGTGCCAACAAAACCCGTATGGGACGTTTTGAGCGAGCCCACGGCGGTACATTGTTTTTAGATGAGATAGGCAACTTGTCAATGCAAGGACAAACCAAACTATTAAGGGTATTAGAGACGGGAGAATTTGAGCGCATCGGTGGCAGTCAAAGCATTAAAGTGTCAGTACGCATCATTAGCGCCACCAATACAGACATCCCTCAAGCCATTATCAATGGAAGTTTTAGAGAAGATTTGTATTACAGGCTGAACGTTATTAATTTGAAATTGGCGCCATTAAACGAACGTAAAGAGGATATTTTTCCTTTGGTCGACACCTTATTAAAAGATCATAATCAACTCAGTTCGCAAAGTCGTGACTTGTTATTAGCTCATGATTGGCCGGGTAACATCAGGGAATTACTTAACACCATAAAACGCGCCCAGCTTTTATGTAACGACGGGATCATAACCGAGCAACATTTGGGCATTGAGATAAAAAATGAGATAGAAGATAACTTAAAAAAAGCGGCCAAACTTACGCCAAAAGAAGATGTCACTAAGCAAGATGTGACTAGCGCTATAAAATCATCTGGCGGGGTCATTACAGACGCTGCCAAAACACTAGGATTAAGCCGTTCTGCGTTATACAGACGGATGAAAAAATTTAATATTCAAGATGAATAAAGGCTTTTATTTATGCTGAGGAAAGCAACCAGTTTTAGAAAGAACTTGCTCATTAATGTGTTGTTAGTGATGATTATCCAACTCATATTAGCGGGCTTTTTTTTTCAGTTAAACGCTCAACCCGATCTATGGTTATTGGCTGTTTTATTAGGTGGCAACGCGCTGATCATAGTGGTGATCATTAGCGGATTAAATCCAATCAAAGATGTTTTGCAAGCTTTAAATATTGGGGTTAGCTCCTTTGATGACAAAGACTTCAGCATCACAATAGACAATCAACAGTATTCTGAATTTAGTCTGATTATCGACACCTACAATAACTTGGCAAAAATCATGCGCGATGAGCGTATGGCAATTTACCAAAGAGAGCTATTACTCGACACAGTCATCCAGTCTACCCCCATAGCGCTTATTTTGACTAATAACCATGACCATATTGTCTACAGTAACCTTGCCGCAAAAACGCTGCTCAACCAGAAAAAAACCTTAGAGGGCATGACATTTGCAGATATTTATCAACACATGCCACAAGCATTAATGGAAGCAACGGCGAATAAACAAGACGGCTTGATAACAGAAAAGTTAAACGATGAGACCATTGTGTACCACCTGAACTATCAGTCTTTCACGTTGAACAAACAGCAACATCATCTGTATTTATATAAAAATCTCACCACGGATATGTCTCGTAAAGAAAGTGGTATTTGGAAACAAGTTATCCGCTTAATTAGCCACGAATTAAACAACTCACTGGCGCCTATTAGTTCTTTGACCAACTCTGCTAAAAAGGTTGTTGCTTCAAATCAAAATCAGCATATGCTGCCCGAAATACTAGATACTATTTCTCGGCGCAGCGCGCACTTACATAAATTTATCGAACAATATGCGCGTTTTGCGCGTCTACCCCAGCCAGATAAATCGGCGGTAGAGTTAAGGCCTTTCATTCAAACAATCACACAACTATGTGCAATAGAAACCGTCACTCGATTTGAGGCCGACACACTATTTTGTGATGCGGTTCAAATCGAGCAGGTGTTAATAAACCTGTTCAAAAACGCCAAGGAATCAGGCTCTGCAATGAATCAAATCTTGCTGAGTATATATCAAACAACTACTCAACTTACGTTTGAGGTAACCGACAAAGGCAGAGGCATGACAGAACAACAGCTATTACAAGGGTTATTGCCTTTTTACACCACAAAATCCACAGGAACAGGTGTAGGGCTGGCATTATGTAATGAGATAGTGATTGCCCACGGTGGTAAACTTAAACTCGAAAATCTCAAAGAAGGAGGGTTACGTGTATCGTTTACCCTGACGCTTCAATAACTAATCGATCTACACTGTAAACTTGGTGTCTTCATCTCTTAACAAGTACAAGGTAAAACATGCAGCTAACATCGGCCATGCAGCAAAAAATAGTAGGCTATTGAAGACATCGAAATATTTAGCATAAGACGATAAAGTTGAAGCACCGTGTAATAAAAACACCAAACCGTAAGTAATTCGTTTTTTAATACCCGCTAAAAAAGTCAACACTAAGATCAGTTGTAAAGCGCCAAACACATAAATAATGTTTTCACCTACTGCCTCAATACCATAAAAATATTGAAATATTTTACTGCTATGAGCTGGGTTGACAAACTTGTCTACTGTCCAGACGAACATGACAATAAATACGCCGAGGCGTAACGAAAATAAAGACCATAGAAGTTTTTGTTGAAATGGCAGCGGTTCACTTTTTCGCATCGATTTTCCTTAGTATGAGTAGGTAAGGAGAGAAACACTCTCCATTGATACTAATTGACCGTTGGCCAGTCCAGAAAATTACAAATTAACCTTAACTTAGTTGTTTCACCTTATCGTCCAAGGTCACTGTCTTAGCATCCACTCTGTCGATGATCTTAATAATGGTGGTTTGCACGGTCTCATCCTGACGAATGTCCGTTTCGCTGTTGAACGTTTCCAGCATAGGTTCGGCATTTTCTTGCTCAATAAAAGCAACTTCTACTTTTGTAGCTAATACCTCAGTGGGGCCGAAATATTGAATACTGATCATTGGATAACCATGGAATCCACGTTTAACCCGCTTGTTTATGCGTTTTTGCGATTTATCTAAGTTCATATTTGATTCCATGAATCGATTTACGGTGGATTATGATAACGGCTAAAGCAAGTAAGAAGTAAATTTTAAGTTTGTATTTGATAAAAATATTATTGCCTGTGACGTAGAGCGACCACTTAACGTATAATATCTATAATTAAGTTTGTTTAAGATATTGCCATGACAGTTGAAACCTTTACACCCAACAAAACTACAACACTAGAAACGCCAGTCAAAATTCTTGAAAACACACCTTTACAAGTCGCCAGCGGCACTCGTATTGGTTTTGTAAGCTTAGGCTGCCCTAAAAATTTAGTTGACTCAGAACGTATTTTGACTCAGTTACGTACTGAGGGTTATGACGTAGTCCCCACTTATAACGACTCAGATTTAGTAATTGTGAATACCTGTGGATTTATTGATTCGGCGGTACAAGAATCATTGGATACCATTGGTGAAGCTTTAGCCGAAAATGGCAAAGTGATAGTCACAGGTTGTTTGGGTATTAAAGAAGATGAAATACGTGAGATACATCCGAATGTGTTGGCCATTACTGGCCCTCATGCTTATGAAGAAGTAGTGAATCAAGTACACCAACATTTACCTCCGCCTGAACATAATCCTTTTTTAAACTTAGTCCCGGATATTGGTGTAAAACTCACACCTCGCCATTATGCTTATTTAAAAATATCCGAAGGCTGCAATCATAGATGCACCTTTTGTATTATCCCTTCAATGCGCGGTGACTTAGTGAGTCGTCCAATCGGCAGCATTTTAGATGAAGCCAAAAGGCTTAAAAATGCTGGCGTGAAAGAATTATTGATTATATCCCAAGATACCAGCGCTTATGGCGTCGATGTAAAAAATAAAACTGATTTTTGGGATGGCATGCCAATCAAAACTGATATGAAATCACTCTGTGAAAAGCTCGGTGAATTAGGCATTTGGGTGCGCTTGCATTATGTTTACCCCTACCCTTCAGTTGATAAAATTATGCCGCTGATGGCCGAAGGTAAAATTTTGCCTTATCTAGATATTCCTTTTCAACATGCCAGTCCACGCATTTTAAAACTGATGAAACGGCCTGCCGCTGCCGAGCGCACCATGGAGCGTATCAAAGCATGGCGTGAGGTATGTCCGAATATCGTTATTCGCTCGACCTTTATCGTAGGTTTCCCCGGTGAAACCGAAGAAGACTTTCAAATGTTGTTAGACTTTTTAGATGAAGCGCAACTTGATCGCGTAGGTTGTTTTAAATATTCAGATGTTGACGGCGCTAAAGCCAATGCTTTACCTGATCCGGTAAGCGAAGATCTCAAGCAGCAACGTTATAATCGTTTCATGGAAAAACAATCAGACATCAGCACGGCTAAATTACAAGCCAAAATTGGTTTAGAATATCAGGTTATTATTGATCAAGTGACACCAGAAGGCGCAGTCGGAAGATGTTATGCCGATGCACCTGAAATTGATGGTAACGTGCACTTAACTGACGAATTTGATGTAGAGCCAGGCGATATTATCTGGGCACAAATCATTCATAGCAACGAATACGATTTGTGGGCAGTAAAAGTGGATGATGATGAAAGTGAAGAAAGCGAAGAAAACCAAATTGCAGTTACTGAATAGATATAAAAGGACATAGCTATGTCAACATCCGTTAACGACCTTGCCGAAGTCATTCAGATCGTGGTGGCACCTATCTTTATGTTGACTGGCATCGCAGGCTTTTTAAATGTTATGTCGGGGCGTTTAGGGCGGATTGTTGACAGAGCACGTATTATGGAACGCCGTGTTTATACTATTAAAAACCCCGATTTTTTAGAACAATCAGAAAACGAATTAAAAAACTTGTGGCGCAGGATAAAACTGATTAATCGCTCAATTGGTTTATGTACTGCCTCTGCTTTGTTTGTATGCGCAGTAGTGGTGTTTTTATTTTTGGGTGATTTACTGCTGTTTGATTTGAGTAAATTGATAGTGACATTGTTTGTCATTGCGCTGTTTTTATTAATTTTTGCTTTGCTCACTTTTTTAAAAGAAGTGCAACTAGCGACTAAAACTTTACAGATGGGTAAAGAGAAAATATTCGACGAGTAAACCTATACCCACTGTAATTCACGCAACAGGAATAACCCTAGTGTTGAGCTAACAATCGACATAAGGGTACTACCAGCAATAATTGCCGCTGTTAAGTGGTAATCGCCGCCAATGCTTCTAACCATTGGATACGCAGCCGCAGCCGTGGGAGCCGCGGTCATCATAAAGAGTACCCCAAGTTCTTCGCCTCTGAGCCCAAAATAAAAACCCAAAGCCGTGGCTATAACGGGGATAAAAATGATTTTGCTGCTAATAGCCCAGTACAAAATGCTTGAAGAACGAAACTCATGCAAACGAATGGTGGCGCCGACACATAATAATGCCAATGGCAAGGTCATACGGGCAAGATAATGTCCAGTATCTAACACCAACTTAGGGACTTGAATAGGTAATAAAGCCACTATAATTGCCAGCGAAATAGCAATAGCTAAGGGGTTAGTTAACACAGTGTGTGCCACCTCTTTAGCGCTCGGTGTCTTTTCTTGATGATAATATAAGGTCAAGATAGAAAAAATGTTTAATGGCACCACCAGCACGGCTAAATACATCGAAGCGATAGCCAAGGCTGAATTTCCAAAGGCATTGACTGATAAGGCTAAACCTATAATAGCCATATTTCCTCGACATGCACCTTGCACAAACGCCCCTCTAGCACGTTTATTGACAATACCGTAAGCCATTAAGTGGAAAATGATAAAGGCACATGTCATCACACAACCTGCAAAAATAATTAATAAGGTAGGAAAGTGGTCAGTTAAATTAGTGGTCGCAATATTCACAAACAATAAACAGGGTAACGTGAGGTTAAATACTAATTCTGAACCTGTTTTAGCAAACTCGTCGGTTATCCAGTTTTTACGTTTTAACACAATACCTAAGCCAATGATCAGGCTAATAGGCAATGTGACGTCCAATGCATAGGTTAAAGAGTTAAACATTGAATTTACCCCATTGGCAGGCAGATAAAAGTAGACTAATCATCTTTGGATTGCTTATTTTGGCTACCTTCAATACTAAATTGATAATAAATATCAATGGCATTACTGACCCCACTTACCGCCTCGATATATAGTTTTGGAATTAATTCATAGCGGATCGCGACTTCTGAAATAGAATCAAATACCCCTACGCCGTAACGTAACTGAACGCCAGGGGCGATGGTACCGGTTAACGATAACTGGGTACTATCACCTTGCCCAGATGTATCTAAATTCACGTCTTCAAACCCCAATTTATTACCCACTTTACTGATAAGGTTTTCACTTTGCCCCAAACCCAACGACAATAAAGCATTAGTCAAAATAGTGTCTTGAGTATCACCACTAGACTCGCCGATACCCCGTCCAGTTAACATGTAAGACAAGATTTGTTGTTGTTCCATATTGGGTTCAGAAAATACACTAATAACGGGGTTCTGCGCAGCACCTTCTACTCTCAGTCCGGCAATGACCCCGTTAACAGTTAAATTAGGATCTCGTACTGCTTCGATATTTAAAAAGGGGCGATCTAAAGAGCTATTAAATAGAATATCTCCTTCACGAATAATCAGGTTTTGTCCATAAGCCTGATAGCGCCCATTTACCAATTGCATAATGCCACTACCCAATATTTCACTTTTATTGTTTTGTAATCTCAGTTCACCTTGCAAATCAGTTGTTAAACCAAAAGCATCTAATTTTACAGCGTTGCTGCGTAACGGGTCGACTTTTAGCAAAACATTGAGTGACAGTCTTTGTTGTGATGCATCTAATTCAGCTTGTTTTTCTACCAAGATCACATCTTTTGATGGCGATATTGAACCTTTAGGTAATTCACGCACTTTAACCCGTGCATATGGGATCGTTACTTCGCCGTTTATCTCAAGGTTATTGGGTTCAAACATCAGATTAATATTGGGACTGACCTTGGCCCTGATCATACTTTGATAATCAAACTCTAATTCTTCACCTGATACATGTAAATTACCTTTAAGGGTTGGCATCCAAGCAATATCACCATTCATTTTACCTAGACCTTTGCCAAGCATATAACTACCTTTAAACTCAGCTTGTTGCCCTTTTAAAATAATGTTTTGCTCAATGGCACTTAATGCCACAGGCAATGATTCATCTTTTAACGCACCGTTGGCTAACTTCAATTCGCCAGTCAACGAGGGGTTACCTAGGGTGCCGTCAATTTGTGCTTGGCCATTTATATCACCTTGGAGTTCATCTAATTGTGGGACTAGCGCTTTAAGCGAAGCTAAGTCAAATCCTGCAATCAGTAACTCACCTTGTATGGGTCTGGTGAGTGGGTCGGCATACACTCCTGACCGCCCCTTAACAGTGGCACTCAAGCTACCTATCTTTTTACCCGACAGATTAATGTTAGCCAGTATATTTTTTTGGGTAATATTAGCTACAACCAAGGTTTCGTCTAATGTCAGTTTAAGGTTGTTCTTTTTGCTAAATACCCAATCCCCTGAACTTAAACTAGCACTTAAGCTGGCATTGGGTAACTGTCCAATATCCCAGTCACCCGACATATCTAAATTTAAGCGACTATTGGTTTGAATTGCAGGTATGCCTGGCACTAAGCGCTGCACAACTGAAAGCACATCAAACTCTTTAAGAGATACATCCCAAACCGCTGTATTTTTATTAAATTCAGCCTTTTTAATGCAAAGTTCATTTTCGGTATGACGCCAACAATGAGGAGCAACAGAATATTGTTGTTTGGCCCAATCAGCCTCAATTTTAAAAGGTTCGAGTAATGTTAAATTTGCATAAGATGATTCAATGTCAGCAGATAACCAATTACCCTGCCAAGACGTTTGATTAAGCTGTCCTTGGATGCTCAAATTTACGCGGGTACTTTGACCACTGGTTATTAAATCTAATTGGTGAGTACTGGCATCGCCACTTAATATTATCTGTGCGTTATCAACTTGGTTATTAATGCCTTGAATACCCATTAGATCTAGATTTAATGCGACCGGTTTTTGCTTGTTCCACTTGATATTGCCCTTGCCCACCGCTTGCTCAACAAACACCTCTGAAACTAATAAATTATTTCCTGATAGTTCATAACTCACTTCGGGCTGCTTAGAATTACCGCTTATGTTGCCTACTATATTCAGTGATCCGCCAAGCTGTGGAATTGAGTTAGACAGATCTACGGCATCCAGCTTAAATTTAATATCAAGTTTTTGTTGCTTAGATATAGTACCTTCCAATAATAATATATTGTCAGCATTTTCTAACAGCAACTCGCGCAATTGCACACCGTTATCTTGATGGAAATCGACCCTTCCTGAAGCACTTAGTGGGTAACCTTGCCACTGACCATTAATGTCAAACTTATTTAATTTTGCTTTCCAAATACCTTGGCTATTATTAGCTTGAGTCAACACCTCTGCATTTATATCTGCCACTAGTTCAGGCCAAAAAACACTGGGGTCAATGTCACTAATAACAGAACTGCCTTGCCAGTTGATATACTCAGAAAAGGTTAATTTACCTTGGCTCAGCACCTGCCCACCTAATGTTTCAAGCAAAAATTTATTTAGCTCAAAGCTTTTATTCTGTGCACTTGATGCGACGTTAGCCCTGAAATTGATTTTAGTATCAGGTATATTTCGCCCAGTGAACATAGTCTGAATAGATATGTTTAACGCGTTTAAATCACCGTTAATATCAATCAGACCTGTCTCGGATTTCACCTCTGGCTCTGCCAAAGGCCAGGCTAAATGGCTCCAATCTAGTTTTAATTTAATAGGTAAGGTGGCTTTAGAAGGTTGTGCTACTAGATCTACTACTAACTTTAATGGCTTAGCTTGAGAAACACTGGTTGCTGTTTTAGCGGATAAAGGTATCTCAATTAATTCGACTTGTGTGGATAGAGCATTAATATTGCCTGAAGAGCGTAATGTGAGCTTTAACGGTATTTGCTCGACTAACTTAGCACTGGTACTGGCACTGGCACCGGTAATAGTACTATTGTTAGTACTAGCATCTATAGAAAAGACATGGTCAAAATTCCCACTCAACTGTACCTTACCTTTTGCTAATAATTGTCCTTGTTGATGTTCTATCAACAATTCATCTAATTGCAGCTTTTTATTATTAGCTTTCGCATTAAGGCTGACCTTCTCAATTTTTATCCGCTGTTGCCCTGCCAATTGCACACTAGCATCAACTATATTAAATGCCAGCACATCAAAATGTATCGGCAACACAATAGGTATTCGAGAAATGGGCTGATACTGCCATTTAGTCCAATCAAAGGGCTTAGCCTGAGTGGCTATTTGTGATGTTTGTGTGGCATAGGTGGTTAGATTAAATCCATCTAACTGCATTTTTTCTATGCGAAGACGCTGATAAAAGTCTAATTTACCCGTTAGTTTCTGCCAAGTGATGTCTGCGGTATCTTGTACTTTTAGCGAGAATTCATTAAAACTAAGATTTTTGACTGAAACAGGGAAAGGCAAAGTAATGGCTGACGTAGCTGCTTCAACTTTAGGTGGTGTAGGTGATGTGAGCGATGTAGGCGTTGTTTGTATTTGTACTACTATTTTGTCTGCAGCCACTGAGTCGACACACAGAGCAAGCCTCCATGCACAAGACAACTGAATTGATAGCCGCAAGTTATCAATATCGATTTGGTTTGCAGGTTGCTTCCATTTCACCGAAGACAGATGTACCTCAGATCCCACACCGCCACTTTGATAATTGATAGTCAACTCATCAACCAGACTATTCGCCGTGTTAACCAGGGTTTGTGTCCCAAAAGGGGTCAGTAAAAAACCTATCAAAAGACAGGTAACAAACACAATGACTAGCCATAACTTGATTATGCCGGTGACAAACTGGCGGGTTAAGCTAGGTGTATACTGTGGCTTTTCAGGTTGTTTTTGAACATCCAGCACAGAGCTCATAAAGAAGGCCCCATCGAAATATGAAAAGATCGTGTTTCACCAAAATCACTCTTGCCTTTCGCTAGGTAAAAACGTACGGGTCCAATTGGCGAGTACCATATGGCTCCAAACCCAATGCCGATAGCAGGATCTTTAAATAACGCTTCGCTGGCATTACCTGCATCCACAAAAGCAGCCGCACGCCAATTATCGGCAACAGGATAAGAATACTCAACACTGGCTACAACTAAGTATTGCCCACCTGTCAGTAGTTCATTACCTTCGGCGTCAAGTTCAAATGGCGATAAGGTTTTGTAATTAAAGCCACGTATACTTTGGTCACCACCAGTAAAAAAGCGCACGCTTGAAGGTACTTGGGCAAAATCGTTAGTGACTATACCGCCAATCTCTGCCCGCCATAAAAAGCGATGCTGAGCATAACTTCTGACCCACTTCGATGCGGCTGTTATCCGTAACATATTGATATCTGACAACAAAGATTCTGATGTAAACTCGCTAGTAATAGTTTGTTTGTCACCCCAACTGATGTCTAAGCCACCTTTGCTGCGCAGTCGGCTGAAAATAAAACCAGGTGTCAGCAAACGGGTCGTTTGTTCTGGCTCTAATCCCTGAATAAACGTTTCTTGCTCCAGTCTTAGAAAAGCTGAACGTTGCCAGTCTGAATCCTCGACAGTCCAATGCCTAGTTGCAGATATCGACCACTTATCACTACTGGTATCATTATCATCGTGTGCTTGATAGCCAATTTGATAGCTCAGATAGTTTTGAATAGCATCTTCCATAGGCACTTTATAATCTACAGACACATATTGTTCAGGAGAAGAAACATAGACTTCAGCCCCAATAGAATGACCTTTTTTATTTACCCATGGACGTTTCCACTTGTTGGTAAAACGGGGGCCTTCATCAGACGACACACCTATTCCCAAGTCAAAATTATCTCTGGGCTTATGGACTAAGATGACTTCAATGGGTACAACCGCTTCGATCGCCTCTGCTACCAACGGCCTGACAATCACATGACGAAAATATTGAGTTTGTTTAAGCCTTTGGTTAAGTAACCCCAGTTGACTAGCCTGATATACATCGCCGGTTTTAAATGGAGTTAAACGTTTGGCTAACGTTTGTGACCGAATCTCGTTACCAAAGTGTAAATCTCCAAATTTATAACGTAAACCACTTTGAATATGTATAGTAATATCAGCGACATTTAATGATTCAAATACCTTAATATTACTTTTTTCAAATTCAAAATCGAAGTAGCCTCGTGATAAAGCTAAACCTTGGATCTCACTTTTAGCTGTTTCATAGACTGAATGCTCGAGAGGTTTACCCTGTTTAAGTTTAAAAGAACTAAGCAGTGTTTGAATTTCTGAGTCTTGTGCACCTTCTCCTTCAATTTTTATAGACAGCTGCCTAACAAGCGTTATGGGTCCTAATTCAACCTCAAGGATCCAATTTTTATTTTTTGCTAAATTACTGGGGATGATGCTAGGACCAGCAGCGATATTAGGTGCTACTGCGTTGTTAGGATAGGCATCGATACTGGGAGCGCTAACTATAGTCGTTGCTTGGTAATAACCAAACACCTGTATGGCCGCTTCCACTTTTGATAATAAACTTTCTTGATAATGCCCAAATTGATAACTGGCGGTAGGAATGTCTAAGGTTTGAATATGTGCTCTAACATTTTTTAAGACACGTTCATTTTCAATACCTTTAATATCAACTTCTGCTGCTTGCACCTTAAACAGAGCTAATAAACATAGAGATAGTAAAATAAGGGCTTTTAAAAAAGAAATATAAAAGGACAAGAATTCTCGCTTCCGACACTTGGGTGAGATCTAAAAGATCAATAACCATAACACTACAAATTAATCAGCAGACTATTCTACAATAGGCCCAGACAAGTGTATTGCACAAAATATGTATTTACACTTGGTCAGCCAGTGATGTTGCATTACCCTTGTATGATGTTTTTAATTGAAATTAAGTTCACATGTCTAACCCAATAACTTCAGACTCTTCAGATAAACCCGTTTGTATTGTCACCGGCGGCAGTTATGGCATAGGTGATGCTGTATGCGAAAAATTTAGCGTTCAAGGCTACATCGTCATCAATCTAGATATTAAAAGCAATATAACCCAATCAAAATCCATAGAATGGCTTGAATGTGATATGTCAGTTTCTTGTGAGGTGAAACAAGCAATTCAACAAACCATTCTAAAGTATGGCAGGGTTGATTGCCTTGTTTCAAACGCAGGCATTCATTTCTCTGCAACTATAGAAGATACCAGTGAAGAAGATTTTGAGCGGATATTTGGCTTAAATGTAAAAGGCGCGATTACCGCCACTAAAGCAGTGTTACCACAGATGAAATCACAACAAAACGGGGTGATTTTGTATATGGCATCTGATCAAGCGCTTATTGCTAAACATAATTCGTTTGCTTATAACATGAGCAAAGCCGCACTGGCTTCAATGGCCAAAACGACTGCCTTGGATTATGCTAAATATCAAATAAGAGCTAATGCTATCTGCCCCGGCACCATCGAAACGCCATTGTATCACAAAGCTATTAATCGTTATGTTGCCGAATCCGGCGCGAATATTGATCAGGTGCACGCTGAGGAAGCAGCCCTTCAACCCATCGGACGTCTTGGCCAATCTAGCGAGGTGGCAGCTTTAACCTACTTTTTAGCCTCTGATGAGGCACGGTTTATCACTGGCAGTTTGCAGGTGATCGACGGCGGTTATACCGCGCAATAGCAACTATGACACTATGACTGATCCACACAATAAAATTATCGACCCGCATTTGCACTTATTTAATCTGCAAAAAGGGAATTACACTTGGCTAAAACCACAGAATCCACCTTTTTGGCCAGATAAACATCTGATAAGCAAAAGTTTTATGGAAGCAGATTTATTACTTCAGCCGCCTAATCACCTATCTGGATTTGTGCACATTGAAGCAGGGTTTGATAATCAGCAACCTTGGCGAGAAATAGACTGGCTTCAACAACACTGCACCCTGCCCTTTAAAAGTGTGGCCTTTGCCGATATTACTGCGACCACTTTTGCTGAACATATTCACCGGTTAAAAGAATATAAATCAGTAGCAGGTATACGGCATATTCTGGATGAGCAAGCTGAACAAATACTTAGCTCAGCATTAATCAATCAACATTTTGCCCTGTTATCAGACTATGAATTAAACTTTGACGCACAGCTTTCACTAACAAATAATCAAGCTATAGAGCAATTAGTTGCTTTGGCAAACAAGCATAAAACCCTGCGGATCATCATCAATCATGCAGGATGGCCACCACCCCATGACGATGTTAATGGATTAAAAATATGGAAAGCAAACCTACAAAAACTTGCTCAACATGAAAATATCGCCATTAAATTATCAGGCTGGGAAATGTCGAATAGAACATGGCAACCCCAACAGGCAGCCACTTTGATACAAGACAGCATAGCTATATTGGGTGATAAAAGAGTCATGTTAGCCAGCAACTTCCCGCTATGTTTATTCTCAATGTCCTACGCAGACCTATGGAACACCTACGCAGAAATACCTGAATTAAGCGCCCAATCTTTTGAAAAAATCACCCACAGCAATACTGCACATTGGTACCAATTTAATAAATAATAAATCGTCTTAGTGAGAGTTAAGTTATTAATCTAAATTTATGTATAGATGAATTAATATGACAGCTACCTTTATTGTGTTCAAAACCATTGTTAGCTTCAATAAATCATTGTGGGTATGCATTTATGTGTCTTTGAAGTGAATCAACAAACATCTGCCGATATTTGAAGGCATTACATAATGAATTAAGAATAAACATTACCTATAAGCCGAGAAAACAAGGCGTTTGATACGTCGCTAGTTATATCTGCAAAACTCGGTGATAATCGTTCGACTAAATTAACTAGGGTGCTATTTTTGAATTATCTAAATCTTTCAGAAAATTCTTCTTTTTACATACAAAGCTCTTTCAAAGCTGGTGTAGTGACTATCATGATGAACAAGCCAAAAAAGTTAAATGGCTGGACAACTGAAATGATGGATGCCTTTGCGATGGCGTTTAAAAATGCCGCCAAAGATGAACAAACTAAAGCTGTTATTTTCACTGGAGCAGGAGAATATTATTCAGCAGGGGTGAATCTAGGTGGTACTTTAAAACTAATGGCCCCCAAAAAGCTGCATAGGTTGATTGTTGAGCATAATGAGAACTTGTTCGATCGCTTTTTGACATTTCCCAAACCTATATTAGTGGCAATTAATGGTCCAGCCATCGGTGCCAGTGTGACTTCAGCCGCTCTATGCGACGCTATTATTGCTGCTAACACATCAACATATTCGACACCTTTTGCCGCTTTGGGCATCACTCCAGAAGGATGTTCTAGTATCCAGTTTGCAAGGCTTATGGGAGAAAAAAATGCACAGCGTATGCTAGGAAATGAAGGCTGGAAGCCAAATGCAGATGAAGCCCTCGCTGCTGGTTTAGTTCAATGGGTGGTGCCAAAAGATCAGCTACAAGCTGAAGCTCAAAAAGTTGCCCAAGAATGGATTACCGATGGCCGCAGCCGCAAAATTTTAGGTGGTAGTAAGTTATCAGAGTTACAGGCGGTTAATGCACGCGAGTCAATCGAGCTCGCTAACCGATTTTTAGGCGCTGATTTTTTAAGAGGCCAATTCAGCTTTCTTTGGCGAAAAAAGAAACACTTACAGTCGATAGTATTTTTGATACTTTGGTTGCTTCGACCCTTGTGGAAGTATTTTTTATGATAGAAATATTAGCTTTCAAAGCAACTCAAGTCTTCGATTAGTTATCGTGAATATTCTTCTAAACCCACTTTGACCTCGGTGACTAATTCCTGTTTTGCTACTTAACCAGAGCGCAGTTTACTTAGGTGTGTAGCGACAATAAAGATTATCCGTAGCCGTTAATATTTGCCCGTAAGAGTGTTTTGAAACAATAAAGTCTGCCCATAGTACAAACTTGAATTAATTAGATTTTTAGATCACTCATATCGATATACCGTCAAGATGCTTTATGTTTAAAAAACTCAGCTCACTTAATGTCATATTCAGGTTTAATATTAAACAGTAGTAAAGAAATCATTACTGTGGGTGGGTGAGTAATAATATTTATCCTAGATTAGTCTGGTTAGAGCGATTAGCATCAATTGAAACGACCATAGCTGACCGTCTGCAATGCCTAAGAAAGCGAACGTAGCGATTTATTGTGATTTAGTCTGCTTTGATTTAGATTATCAGTTATCTGTCGATCGCACTGAGCATCTTTAGTTCACATGCCTTTGGGACAGATGATGGATAATCTCTCATGGAGGAAACCGCGGGAAGTT